>NZ_JAOQJF010000030.1:0-38478 GCF_025567195.1 Alitiscatomonas aceti
TTATCGTACACCATACGAAGCCCGGATGGCAGCGTAACTGATTCATGATATTTTTTAGCCACAAGTGTTACAAAAATGCTTGACCACAACAATACACAGACACCCCTATTGCTGCCAACAGGGACCAGTCTATTTTTGTATACTGGCTGCTGACCGCATTACACAGCCACACGACAAACCAGCATGTAAAAAGCAGCATCGTTTTGGACAAGAATAAAAATACCATACGGGCCTCTGATAATGCCGATGTCATTGCCGCTGCAAATCCCTGGTCTCTGGAAACCGTTCCGCAAAGGGTCAGCACAATAAAATCACAGGCATACAAAAGAAACATAAAAAATGCAGTCAACGGCAGCACGTCCACAAAATTCCTCTGGTAAACCAGACATCCTCCAAGAGCCATCAATAAAACTCCAAGTACCGTTGTCCAGGCGGAAAACAGCACATACTGGTTGATCCCCCATACCACCGCCGTCAGAACGGCCGCAGCCGCCGCCAGTCTTATTCCCCCGGGCCTTTTTTCTCCCAGGAGCTTTGCCGGCACTGCGATTCCCAGAGCCGACTCAGCCAGCGACGCAAGAATCTCGAACAGATGAATCATCATATCAGCTTCCCCCAGTATGTGCGGATCCTTCGTTTCAGCTCCTCAATGCGGCCAGGACTGGAAGGGATCTCGTGTCCTGTATCCATCCGCACATTCCCATCCCCAACGCTCCGCACATGGAACAGATTCAGGATGATCCCCCGGTCCAGGAAAAATATTTCCTCGTCGCTCCCAAGCGCCTGGTACAGCCGGTCCAGTGTCGTTCTCTCGTACAGACTTCGTCCGTCTGTCATGACGAAAACAGCGTTCTTCTGGTCCTTATAAATATAAACCACCTCCCGGTGGGAAAACTTAATGCATCGTTTCTGGTTCTGGATCACATAAAAATAATGACTTTCCAGACATTCCAGATGGGAAAACAGATCGTCCAGGATACGCGGCAGCTCCCTGTCCAGATCCTCCTTCATCATATACCGGAAAATTCCCGTCCCACAGGCTCCCACTGCGTACTTCATGTGGGAAGTCAGAAAAATAATACACGCCATTTTCGATTTTTTCCGTATTTCCTCTGCGATCTCGATCCCGGAATAATCCTGCATCTCTATGTCCAGGATATATGCGTCAAAAATCTCTCCCCGCTCTGTCATTCCCATAAGAATATCGCTGTCGCTAAAAGCGGAAAATTTTACATTCCTGGCCTTTTCCACACAAAACATTTCCGCCCGTTCCTTTAAAAGTTCTAAAAACCTTCTGTCATCATCGCACAAAGCCACCCGGAACACAAAACCACCTCTTCCCCGTTGTTTCAAAAAGTAATTCATAAAAAATTATACCATCGTTTCCTCCCCCTGTAAATTGCATCATCCGCACCCCGGAATTTATTTACCAGTCCCCACGCTTCAGCGCTGCCGACAGGCGGACCAGCCGGTATATCCTGTATACGAAAAGGAACGGGCCGGAAACGGCCGAAAGGATACAGGACACGAGGAAGATCCCCACATCGTCCTGCCGCTGGTGGTTGGCGGAGGCCGCGTATTTCGCAGTAAACGGCTCCATTTTCAGCATATCCAGCTCTGCCTGGTGGCGGAATGTGGGATAGTCGATGCGTATAAAGGAGCTGAAGGGCGCAAAGAAGCAGATCGCCAGAAACAGGATCCCTCCGGTCCTGGATGGATAAAACATATCGAAAAAGAACTGGTCATTCATCAGGACATTGCCAAAAAACAGAGGGATGACCACATCCCCTCCCGGCTTCTGAAAATAATAGACCGAGCAGATATGGTTCCGGAAGGCCAGCACCGATCCCACAAGGGCCGCTCCCACAAGGAAAGAAACGATCAGCCGCTTCCGGAGCTTTTTCACTTCCTTCCCGGCACAGTTCCGGCAGACACCCAGCCTGGCACCGCTTTCGGTGAGTTCTTTATAACAGTCCCGGCATATTTTCTTTCTCTCTGTCATACTCCATTCCTCCCTTCCCGTCTGAAACCTCCGATCTTGATTTCAATATTTTTCACACTACATCGAATTAATGTTTGTATTTAACAAAAGTATATCATTTTTTTCATTTTATTCAATAAACTTTTTCTTACAAATGGTCTCTTTTTCTTAGATCCACGTCTTCCCGTCCATGAAACCATTGAAAATCCCCCGGACCTATATTATACTATACTATTGACCGGGGGCGCGCCGTCCCCGGTGAAGCCGTGTCCGGAAGCCACCCAGAAAACCGGCTCCTGACAAAAATCCGCAGCCATTCTATCTGCACGATACAAGGAGGAAATTATGATACTGTCCTGCAGCAGCATCTGCAAATCCTTTGGAAGCGACGACATCTTAAAAAACGCTTCCTTTCATATAGAAGAACACGAAAAAGCCGCCATTGTGGGCATCAACGGAGCCGGGAAGTCCACGCTCCTAAAGATCATCACCGGAGAGCTTCCGGCAGACTCCGGGGAAGTGGTCATCTCCAAGGGAAAGACCCTGGGCTACCTGGCCCAGAACCAGGACCTTTTAAGCCACCGGACCATTTATGATGAAATGCTGGAGGTGAAGCGGCCGGTGATCGAAATGGAGGAACGGCTCCGGGAGCTGGAGGTCTCCATGAAGCTGGCTGACGGTGAAGAACTGGAGGCCATGATGGATACATACAGCCGCTTAAGCCACCAGTTCGATCTCATCAACGGCTATGCCTGGAAAAGTGAGATCGTGGGCGTTTTAAAGGGCCTGGGCTTTCCGGAGGAGGAATTCGGAAAACAGATCTCTACCCTCTCCGGCGGCCAGAAGACCCGGGTGTCCTTAGGAAAGCTCCTTCTGACCAGCCCGGATATCATCCTTCTGGACGAGCCCACCAACCACCTGGACATGTCCTCCATTGCCTGGCTGGAGAATTACCTGTTAAACTATAAGGGAAGCGTCATCATCGTGGCCCATGACCGGTATTTCCTGGATAAGATCGTCACCAAAGTGGTGGAGCTGGACAACGGAAAGGCCACCATCTACCTGGGCAACTATTCTGCGTACAGCGAAAAGCGGGCCCAGATGCGGGCCATCCAGATGAAGGCCTACTTAAACCAGCAGCAGGAGATCAAGCACCAGGAGGAGGTCATTGAAAAGCTGAAATCCTTTAACCGGGAGAAGTCCATCAAGCGGGCGGAAAGCCGGGAAAAGATGCTGAATAAGATCGAGGTGCTGGAAAAGCCCACAGAGATCAACGACGCCATGGACATCCGTTTAGAGCCCAATATCTTAAGCGGAAACGACGTCTTAACGGTCCGGGACCTGGAGAAGTCCTTCGGCCCCCAGCATCTGTTTTCCCATGTGGATTTTGACGTAAAGCGCGGCGAGCGGGTGGCCATCATCGGCGACAACGGCACCGGAAAGACTACGATCCTGAAAATGATCAACGGCCTTGTGACGCCGGATCACGGGGAGATCACCCTGGGCTCCCGGGTCCACATCGGCTACTACGACCAGGACCATCAGGTGCTCCATATGGATAAGACCCTGTTTGAGGAGATCTCCGACGCCTATCCAGGCATGAACAACACCCAGATCCGCAACACCCTGGCCTCCTTCCTGTTTACCGGCGACGACGCCTTTAAGCGCATCGGCGACTTAAGCGGCGGCGAGCGGGGCCGGGTGTCCTTAGCCAAGCTGATGCTCTCTGAGGCCAACTTTCTGATCCTGGACGAGCCCACCAACCACCTGGACATCACCTCCAAGGAGATCCTGGAAAATGCCTTAAGCCATTACGGCGGCACGGTCCTTTACGTATCCCACGACCGTTACTTCATCAACAAAACGGCCACCCGGATCCTGGATCTGACCGGAGGGAAGCTTTTAAATTATATCGGAAATTATGACTACTATCTGGAAAAACGGGAAGATATGATGGCGGCCCATTTTGGGACCAGCTCCGACGGGACAGCCAAAGCCCCGGCTGCGGGAGGCTCTGTGTTCTCCGGAAGCGTGCTCCGGACCGCAGGAGCGGCTGATTCCGGCCAAGCCTCCGTTTCTGTCCAGTCTGTCTCCCCAAACTCTCCTGCCACAGACACAAAGCTGGACTGGAAGGCCCAGAAGGAGGAACAGGCCCGGCTCCGGAAACGCCAGAACGATCTGAAAAAGGTGGAGGCCGAGATCCATGACCTGGAGACCAGGGACGGAGAGATCGACGCACTCCTCTGTGACGAAAGCGTCTTCACAGACGTGGCGAGGCTCATGGAGCTTAATAAAGAAAAAGAAGACCTGGCAGCAAAGCTGGAGGCCCTCTATGAAAAATGGGAAGAGCTGGCGGAATAACGCCAGCTCTTTTTCTTCCTGTCCGGTGCTCTTCTATAATCCCCGCTCCTTCAGCCCTTCGGCCAGATGGATATAAAATTCCATGACATCGAAGCCTTTGTAGTCCTCCCTGGCCAGATCGATCATGTCGCCATGGGAAATACCGCGGAGGTATGTATTCTTAAGGGTGCCCCTGAAATTGGTCCACCGGGCAGATTCCTCCGTCACAAGCCCGTCGCTCCCTGCGTCCAGGAGCTTCAAGATCCAGTAGGGGATACTGAGAAGCCAGCAGCTTGCCCCGCATTTCATCATGCTGGCATAGCTCTGGTAATACACGCTGGCTGAATCCGGATATCTCCGGTTGAATTCCTGTGCCCAGGCACAGGACAACTGGCGGCTGGCCACATAGGCGTTGGGCGCCCGGTCTCCCAGCATTCCAAAATACCGGTCCATAAGGCCGCAGATCCCCCGGTACAGAAAATCCGGCAGCTTCATTAAAAGATCCACCAGCATGGAGCCCCGGTGGGGCGTACAGATAGTGGTCAGAGAAGCCACATAGGGGGCCATATGGAGCCCGCTGATGAGATATCTGGAATCCAGCCCGCCCTTGGAATGGGCAATGATGTTCACCTTCTCCTCCCCGGTCTCCCGGAGGATCTCAAAAATTTTTTCCCTGAGGATCCCGGCGTTTTCCTCCACAGTCCCCCAGGCCTCCTGGTGGCCGTAAAAGACCCTGGCTCCATTTTTCTTCAGCGCCCTGGGGATCCGTCCCCAATAGTTAAAATAATGAAAATCCCGGAAGCCCACACCATGGACCAGCAGCAGCGGATATTTTGTACTGCACACATTCTTTTCCGCCCGCACATCGTCCAGACTGATCCTGTAAAGGATATGGTCCGTCTCCTGCTTTGCCAGACCGCGCACATAGAGAGCCAGGCCATAATTTAAAAACGGGATCCACAAAAGCATCCATACCAGCAGCCGTCTGACGATCCTGAGCCGCCGGCACGCCGCGCACATCCAGCACAGGATCCCCAGAAAACACACATAAGCTGCCAGAAAGCCCAGGATCAGAAAAATGCCGGAAAGCCCCGGGCCATGGGTCATCAGATCCCATATCCCGAGGCTTCCAAGGACCGGCATTGTCCAAAGGGTACACGTCAGCGCTCCCGTCAAGAGCCTTAAAAGCCTTACATGAAGCTTTTCCGCCGCTGTCAGCACGGCCTCATACCGTCCAGCCATTGTGATCCTTTCTCATCCGGTATATTCTTACAGTTTTTCCACAGCCTCCGCTGCCTTCTCAAGGAATTCTGCCTTCACATATTCCACGGTTCCCTCGTCCACGGAGCCTGCGATCTCCGGACGGATGGGGATCTGGGCCAGAACGGGGATCCCGTACTCTTTTCCAACTTCCTCCACCTTGCTCTCGCCGAATACAGAGATCTTCTTTCCGCAGTCCGGACACTCCAGATAGCTCATGTTTTCAATGAGACCGATGATCGGAACGTCCATCTTTTTAGCCATGTTCACAGCCTTTCCGACGATCATGGAGACCAGCTCCTGGGGAGAGGTCACGATCAGGATGCCGTCCACCGGCAGGGACTGGAATACGGTCAGCGGAACGTCTCCGGTTCCCGGAGGCATATCCACGAACATATAGTCAATGTCCTTCCAGTAGGTCTCGTTCCAGAACTGTTTTACAGCGCCTGCGATCACAGGCCCTCTCCAGATCACTGGATCGCTCTCATGCTCTAACAGCATGTTGGAGGAGATCACCTCGATCCCGGTGGAGGATACCGCCGGTACCAGAAGCTTTCCGTCCGGGGTCACGCAGAGGGGATCGTGGATCCCGAAGGATTTGGGGATGGAGGGACCGGTAATATCCGCGTCCAGGATCCCCACCTTATAGCCTCTGGCTCTCATCTGGCACGCCATTAAAGAGGTCACCAGGGATTTTCCAACGCCGCCCTTTCCGCTGACAACGCCGATGACCTTCTTTACAGAGCATCCCTCCGCCAGCTTTTCCTCAAAGCTCTTTTTATCCGGAACCCGGCTGTCGCAGTTGGCAGTGCAGGATCCGCAGTCATGATTGCAATTCTGTGCTTCACTCATTTTGCTTGATTCCTCCAGATATAGTTTGTTTCTTTATTCCTTTAAGCCTGTTTCAATGAGGGTGCATACGGCTTCCAGAGCCTCCTCCTCATCCTTTCCGTCGCAGCAGACCTCCACTTCCGTTCCGCACCGGATTCCGGAAGCCATGACATTTAAAACGCTTTTGGCATTGATCTGCTGGTCTTTATACAGAATATTCACCTTTGATTCAAATTTCATGGAAGTCTGACATAATAATCCTGCCGGACGCAGATGGAGGCCGGAGGGATTTACAACCTGAACTTTTCTTGAAACCATGGACAGAACTCCTTCCCATTTTATACTCTTATGCAATTCTATAATAGTTTGGCAGTTCTGTCAAGGTTTGGCCTGGCGGCGGGAAAAGACGCAGCCGCAGTAGTCCTGGCGGTAAAGCCCGTATTCCCTGGAAAGCTCCGTGGACCGCTTATAGCCGTTCCGTTTTTTAAAGTCCGAATTTAAAAAGCGGACGCCGTACCGGGCCCCGGCTTCCTCCCCGATGCGGTTTAACCGCTCCGCATCCTTTAAAGGACTGATGGTGAGGGTGGTGGTAAAATAGTCGAAGCCCCCCTCCTTTGCCAGCCTGGCGGCCTCCAGAAGGCGCAGCTTAAAGCATTCCGTACACCGGGCTCCTCCCTCCGGCTCCTGCTCGAGTCCCTTCACAGCCTCGTAAAAGAGCTCCGGACGGTATTCCCCGCAGAGAAAACGGACCGGGTGGACCGTTTCCATTTCCCGGATCAGCCGCTCCTGCTCCCTGGCCCGTTCCTCATATTCAGAAGCCGGGGAGATATTGGGGTTATAGTAAAAGACTGTGATCGTAAAATACCTGGACAGGTATTCCAGCACATAGCTGCTGCAGGGAGCGCAGCAGCTATGGAGAAACAATGTGGGCGCCCGCCCTTCCTTTTCTATATTGGAAAGCTCTGCCTCCAGTTCCTTCTGGTAATTTCTCCGGTTCATAAAAACGCTTCCTTCCGTTGGAAAAGGACAGCCGGATGTGACTCCTGCTGCCCTCTTTCGTTTTCTTACAGGAAATCCCGGATCCGCTTGCTGCGGACAGGATTTCTTAACTTCCTCAAAGCCTTAGCTTCGATCTGACGGATCCTCTCCCTCGTTACGTTGAATTCTTTTCCAACCTCTTCCAGTGTTCTCGGATGTCCGTCCTCCAGACCAAAGCGCAGTACGATCACCTGACGCTCCCTTTCCTTCAGGTCGCCAAGCAGTGCGTCGATGTGCTCCCTTAACATGACAGATTCCACATTTCCCTCGGGAGTCACCGCGTTGCTGTCCGCCACGAAATCTCCCAGGTTGGAGTCGTCCTCCTCGCCGATGGGAGTCTCTAAGGATGCCGGCTCCCTTGCGATCTGCATGATCTCCATCACCTTATCCTCAGACATTTCCAGCGCCTCTGCCAGCTCGGAAACAGATGGTTCATATCCCAGCTCCAGAGTCAGCTTTCTCTGCATCTTGGACATTTTATTGATGGTTTCCACCATATGCACCGGTACGCGGATGGTACGCGCCTGGTCAGCCAGAGCCCTTGTGACGGACTGGCGGATCCACCAGGTTGCATATGTACTTAATTTGTAGCCTTTTGTATAGTCAAATTTCTCTACGCCTTTAATAAGCCCCAAATTTCCCTCCTGGACCAGATCCAGGAAGCTCATTCCACGGCCCGTATAGCGCTTTGCGATGCTGACCACCAGCCTCAGGTTGGCCTCGATGAGACGCTCCTTGGCAGACTCATCGCCCTCTGCTTTTCTTTTGGCCAGCCGCAGCTCTTCCTCTGCAGACAGAAGCGGAACCGTACCGATCTCCTTTAAGTACATACGTACCGGATCCTCCGTTCCGATCCCCTCCAGCAGGTCGATCGCATCCAGGTCGATATCCTCTTCCATCTTGTCGTCTGAGAAATCGCCGTCCATATCGTCCATCAGCAGTGAATCATCTTCCGCAAGCAATGCGTCGTCGCTTATCGGAACCACATCAATATTGCTGTGTTCCAGATAACTGTAAATTTCATCCATCTGCTCCGGACCCAGATTGTCTCCGGTGAAAAAATCGTTGATCTCAGCCACGTCCAGCGCGTTCTGCTTCGATCTTCCCAGCTCAACAAGCTTTCTGAGTTTTACTAAAAATTGTTCCTTTTCCACGAGTTACGCCCTTTCAAGTGAAAAATGTCCTGTGATACAGACAAACTGTTCCACGATGATTCATTATATACCATCCCACTACATTTTTCAACATTTTTTTATCTTTTCTCCGCATCTTAAGGCAATGGCTCCGTGGATGTTCTCCACCACAGTCTCCTTCAATGTCCCTCCGTATTCGCCGTCTAAGACCCAGGAGACCTCTTCTTTGGCGGTGATGACCACCCGGGAGGTGTGGAACCGGAATACATAAGCGTTTTCCTCATCCTTTAAAAACATATAGGAGACGATATTGGACAGATCCGACGGGGTCTTCGGCGTCCGGATAAATAAGGCCTCAAACATTCCGTCGTCGAAGTCCACATCCCTGGGAGTCAGGCCCTTAAAGCCGCCGACGCTGGTGGTATTGGTGATCATTCCGAAGATAAATTCTCCCTCAATGGTCCCCTCCTCCCACTGGATCTTCATATGATGGGATTTTAAAGAGGCCAGGCTCTTTACTGACTCCAGGATATAGGCCTGATGGCCCAGGACATTTTTCTTATCCTGGGGAGTTTTATAAGAAACCTCGGTAAAGGCCCCAAAGGCCGCAATGTATACAAAATACCGGTCCGTGCCGAACCGGCCCACATCCACCTGTCTCTCTCCCGCCGTCAGGGCAACCTCCGCGGCCTCTCTGGGATCTCCGGGGATCTCCAGGCTCCGGGCATAATCGTTGGTGGAGCCGGAGGGAAGATAGCCCAGCACCGGCCGTTTTTCCAGCGCCATGAGGCCCGATACCACATTGTTTAAAGTGCCGTCCCCGCCGCTGCATAAAAACAGATCGGCGGAGCTGCCGTATTCCCTGGCGATGCGCTCCGCATCCTGGGAGTTCTGGGTCACATACACCGAAGGAAAATAGCCCTGGCTGCAGAAATAATCCAGGATCCCCATGAGCTGGCTCCGGATCTGCTCCCGGCCGGACCGGGGATTAAACAGAAATATCATGTTTTTCATTCTTCTTCCCCTCCATATCTCTGATCCAGATATTTTTTATAGACCGCAAAGGCGTTGGGGACCGGATACTCCTTCCGGATCTCCTCCCAGGTAAGGAAAAGCGCCGGGCCGCTCTCCTCTCCCGGCAGCGTTTCCGGCATTTCCTTTAAGGAGATGAAATATCCGCCCATATGCCATTCCACATGACTGAAGATATGCTTCGCCTCTGGAAGCCGCTCCGGCCGGACCTCCTGTTCCAGAAGCTCTCCGGCCTCTTCGGCGGAAAGCTGTCCCGGCACGTTCACAAACTCATAGAGGGAAGCCAATAGCCCGTCCTCCCTGCGCTTTCTTATGGCTATTTTATCCTGGTATTCCAGTAATAATACGGTCTTTTCCTCGATCTTCCTCTTTTTCTTCGGCGTTTTTACCGGCAGCTTTTCCGTCAGCCCCTGGCTCCTTGCGGCACAGACTGTAAAAAACGGACACTGGCTGCACAAGGGCGCTCCCCCGGGGATACAGATCATGGCTCCTGTCTCGATGAGCGCCTGGTTAAAGTCCCCGGCGCTCCCCGGCTGTATGACCTCTGATACCAGGGCCTCCATTTTCTTCTTTGTGGACTGCTTTAAAATATCGTCAAAGCTCCCGGTCACCCGGGACAGCACCCTCAGTACATTGCCGTCCACCGCCGGCACCGGAAGCTCAAAGGCAATGGAGGCAATGGCTCCCGCCGTATAGCTGCCGATCCCGGGAAGTGCCAGGATCTCCCCGTAGCTTTCCGGAAAGCTCCCGTTATATTTTTCCGTCAGGATCTCTGCGGCCTTTTTTATATTTCTGGCGCGGCTGTAATATCCCAGCCCCTCCCAGCATTTTAAAAGCTCCTCCTCCGGAGCAGCCGCCAGATCCGAAATCCTGGGGAAGTGCTCAAAAAACCGGAAAAAGTACGGTTTTACCGCCTCCACCCGGGTCTGCTGGAGCATGATCTCAGAGATCCAGATCCGGTATGGGTCCCGGTTTTCCCTCCATGGAAGATCCCTCTTTTCCCTTCTGTACCAGGAAAGCAGGGGGCCGGAGGCCAGTAAGAGCCGCTCTTTCCAGGACAGCTCCCGCTCCTCTGGCGGGAGGACCTGGAGGGCCTCGTAAGGAGACGGCCTAAACATAGCCGTACACTCCCCGGACTGAGACCTCTCCCGAGATCACCTCTGTGACCGTGCCGTCAGAAAGCTCCACCAGAAGCCCGCCAGTCTTTGTGATCCCCTGGCAGAGGCCCCGGTACTCTCCCTTCGGGTCCAGCACACAGACCTCCTGTCCCCGGTTCACCAGCTTTTCATTATATTCCTCCAGCAGCGCGGACATATCCTCTGTTTTAACAAAGATCCCGTAATACTCCTCCAGGGCCTCCAGGATCCTTTCGATGATCCGGCTCCTGTGGTACTTTTTCCCCGTTTCCAGATAAAGGGACGTGGCCGTCTTCCTAAGCTCCTCCGGAAACTCCTCCTGGTTTACGTTGATCCCTGTTCCTATCACCACATATTTGATCTCCATAAATTCCGTTCCCATTTCCGTCAGGATCCCGCAGATCTTCTTCTTATTTAATACAAGATCATTGGGCCATTTGATCTGGCTCTCGATCCCTGTGGCCTCCTTGATGCCCTTCTGGGCTGCCAGAGCCATGACCAGGGTCAGCATGGAGGCAGAAACAGGTGAGATCTCCGGCCGCAGCAGGAGGCTCATCCAGACGCCCACACCTGCCGGAGAGATCCAGTTCCTTCCTCTCCGTCCCCGGCCTCCGTCCTGGATCTCCGCCACCGCCAGGGTTCCATGGGAGGCGCCAGCTTCGCCTGCCAGTCTTGCCTGGATATTGGTGGAATCTGTCCGGTCAAAATAATGGATCTCCTTCCCCGCCCATCGGGTCTTTAAGGAGCTTTCCAGCTCCTCCTTTGACAATACGTCGGATACGCTCTTTAAAATGTACCCCTTGTTCCGGACAGCCTCGATCTCATAGCCCTCTTCCTTTAGCTGGTTGATCACCTTCCAGACTGCCGTTCTGGATACGCCGAACCGCTCACACAGCTCCTGTCCGGAAAGGTATCCGTCCGACTCCTTCAGTAATTTAAGGATCTCTCCCTTCATCCTCTACCTCCACCAGATGCTCACTGCGCTGATGACTGCAAGGACCGCCAGGGCTCCTCCAAACGCCATCTGAAGCGCGGATGAGATCTTTTTTTTCTGGTTCCTTACACTGCGCTTATATCTGTATTTTCCGGTGACCAGATTTAATATAGCCGCCAGAAGAAAAATGACCGGAAAGAAAAACATATATTCCTCCGGATTTATAAAGGAAATGACTGCCATGACCACCACCGCCGCACCAATGACGATGTGCAGGGTATCCAGGGCCATGGACTCTCCTCTCACTCTGCGTCTTCTCTCTTTTCCAGGCATCCAAAGTCTCCTAACTCTTTCCTAATATCCTGTGTACCCGCTCCATGATCCCGTCCGCCGTATAGATTTCAAACACCTCCAGATCCATGGATCTGGCGCAGACCTCCAGGACCGCCCCGTAAAGCTCCCTGTAATCCCAGTCGGGCCTCAGCCTGAATTTTTCTGCCAGGGAGGGAAATACTCGCTCCGTATACATCCGGTAGCCAGAGGTCCCCTCTCCCTCCCCACGCTCCAGATGGACGGAAAAATAATGGCGGAAGATCTGGATTTCAGTCATAAGGCGGTTGAAATAGTAGGCCTCTGTATGGGGCAGATAAAAATAATACCTTCTGCCAGCCAGACCATAAAGCAGACGCCTGGCGTCAAAATATCCCAGGGTCATGTTCCGTCTGGTCTTCTTTTTCTCGAACTCCAGGATCCCGCCCAGATTTCTCCTGGGAGCGATCCTGTATACATTCACGTCCTCCGACAGCTCCGTCCGCCGTTCCGTATCCACGCCGATGCCGTAGATCCGGATCACGATCAGATTTTTATATCCCCGCTCTGCCAGGACGTCCACCGGCACGTTGTTCACCATACCGCCGTCCAGATACGTCTTTCCGCCCAGCTTTTCATTTTTAAAGGCCGGGAAAAACGCGCTGGCTAACAATACGTCCTTTATGGTCCCAGAAGGAGCCTGCTTCACGTCAAAGACCACCTCCCTCCGGTCCGTGACCGAAAGAGAGGTGACATAAAGATCACAGGGGGAGCTTCTGATCTTTTCCTCATCCACGTATTTCTCCAGGAGCTCTTTAAAGGGGGTGATATCAAGCCCCCGGCCGGAAACCACCTTCCTGGCCTCTGCCATGAGCTGGGGGACCGTGGAGGCCTTCAGGCCCAGGGTCTTTATGGCCCGGATCGTTTCATCCTCCACGTTTAAGATCTGGGAGTATGCCAGGTTTCCCCACAGCTCCTCGGCTGCCTTTAAGTCTCCCATACAAAGGAAGGCGCCGTTTAAGGCGCCCACAGAAGCGCCCGCCACGGCGCCGATCCGGATCCCGGCCTCAGTGACCGCCTTTAAGGCGCCGATCTGGTATGCGCCCCTGGCTCCGCCGCCTTCTAAAACGACGCCGTATTCCAGGGACGGGTCCAGGGTCAGTCTCATGCCTTCACATCCGTATCTTTTGCGATCTCAGTGACGCTCTTCACAAGTCCCGCCACCGACTGGATCTCCGATGGAATGATGATCTTGGTGGCTCTGCCGTCTGCGGCCTTTGTAAAGGCCTCCAGGCTCTTTAAGGTCAGCACCGCCTGGTCTGCACCTGCTTCCTTGATCATACGGATACCGTCTGCATTGGCCTGCTGGATCTTTAAGATCGCCTCCGCCTGGCCCTCTGCCTCACGGATCCGTTTTTCCTTTTCAGCCTCTGCGTGAAGGATGGCAGCCTGTTTATCGGCTTCTGCATCCAGGATGGCCGACTGCTTTTTACCCTCGGCCACCAGGATCGTGGATTTCTTCTCACCTTCGGCCTTTAAGATCGCCTCCCGGCGTTCCCGCTCTGCCTTCATCTGCTTTTCCATGGCGTCCTGGATGGCCGCCGGAGGAATAATGTTCTTAAGCTCCACCCGGTTTACCTTGATACCCCAGGGATCTGTGGCCACGTCCAGGGCTGCGCGCATTTTTGTGTTGATGGTCTCCCTGGAGGTCAGGGTCTGGTCTAACTCCAGGTCGCCGATGATGTTTCTGAGCGTCGTAGCCGTCAGGTTCTCAATGGCCATGATGGGATTCTCCACTCCATAGGCGTAGAGCTTAGGGTCTGTGATCTGGAAGAATACCACCGTGTCGATCTTCATGGTCACGTTGTCCTTGGTGATCACCGGCTGGGGCGCGAAATCCACCACCTGCTCCTTTAAGATCACCCGCTTTGCCACCCGGTCGATGAAGGGCATTTTAAAATGAACGCCCACCGACCAGGTATCCAGATACGCTCCCAGCCGTTCCACCACCAGAGCCTGGGCCTGGGGAACGATCTTTACACAGGAGGTCAGCAGAAGCAGGACTACAACAACAAGTATACTGATCCCAATAAAGCTTAATAAAAAATCCATACTATTCTCCTTCCGAAATACGGTCCACCATCAGTTTCACTCCACGGATCTCTTTTACGATCACTGTCTCTCCTTTATGGATCACCAGATCGTCCCTCACCGCCCTGGCCGTCCATTCCTGACCGTTGAGAACAGCCGTTCCAGCTCCGGAGCCATTGTCAATCTCCTCCAATACCCTGGCCTTTTTTCCCACAAGTCCGTCCACATTGGTCTTTACAGTCCCTTTGTTGACGTATTTCACGGCAAAGGGCCTGGTAAAGATCAGAAGGACAAAGGAGACCGCCAGAAATACCGTCATCTGCACCTGGAAGGAAAGTCCGGCCAACGCCATAAAGAACGCCGCCAGGGCTCCTCCTGCGAACCAGATGGTCGTCAGCGCCATGGTACCGACTTCTATTCCCACCAGTGCCACAAAAACCACAAGCCAGCCTATCATTGCCATCGTATCAGCTCCTTTATTTCATGCTGCGGCCGCTCCTCCTCTGCCTGGCCGTCTCAAACATCAGGATCGAGGCCGCCACAGCCGCATTTAAGGATTCCACCTTTCCGGCCATGGGGATCTTCACCCAGGCGTCGGCAGCGGCAGAAAGCTCCTCTGTCAGGCCATTTCCTTCGTTTCCAATGAGGAAGCCGGTATTACCAGTATAATCCTCCTCCTCATAATTATTCCTTCCTTCCAGATGGGCCGCAAACAGCCGGATCCCCCCGGCCTTCAGCTCCCGGACTGTTCCGGGAAGGTCGTCCGTATAAAGAAAAGGAACGCGGAAGGCGGAGCCCATGGTGGAGCGGACCACCTTGGGATTGTAGATATCCACCGTATCCCGGCTCATGATGACGCCGGTGGTCCCGGCCCCTTCTCCGGCTCTTAAGATGGTGCCCAGGTTTCCCGGGTCCTGGAGATTCTCCAGGATCATCAGATGGGCCGGACCCGGGGCAGAAAGCAGATCTGAAAGTTCGTATTCATACTGCTTTGCCAGGGCCAGGATCCCCTGGGGCGTCTGGGTGTCGGACATGGCAGAAAAAACCTGGTCCGTGACGATCTCATACCGGGAAAACCGTTCCAGCAGTCCGGCGTTTTCCCTGTTTTTAAGGAAGCTCTCCGAAACGTAAAGCCGCCAGGCCCGATCCGGCGGAAGCTCTGAGACCATCCGGAGCCCCTCGGCCACAAAAAGCCCCGCCTCATTCCTGGCCTTTGCCTTTTTCCTCAGCTCCACCACCATTTTTACCTGGTCATTCTTTGTACTGCTGATCATCGGGAACCCTCCGCCATAAGGCTCTCCGCCTCCTCCAGCCAGATCCGGGCGGCCGCATCCGACGGCATCCTCAGATCTCCTCTGGGAGATACGGCCACGGAACCGACCTTGGGGCCGTCAGGCAGGCAGGACCGTTTAAACTGCTGGGAGAAGAACCGGCGGTAGAAGGTCTTTAACCACTTAAGGATCACAGTGCTGTCATAGATCCCGGCAAAAGCCGTTTCTGCCAGACGGAAGATCCTGGAAGGCCGGTATCCATACCGGAGGATATAATACATAAAGAAGTCATGGAGCTCATAGGGGCCCACCAGATCCTCGGTCTTCTGGGAGATCACCCCGTCCTCCGGCGGCAGCAGCTCCGGACTCACCGGCGTGTCAAGAATGTCATAAAGGACATCCTTCAGTTCTTCGTCGCCGCAGGTATCCGCGTAATACCGTACCAGATGGCGGACCAGCGTCTTGGGAACCGATGCATTCACCCCGTACATGGACATATGGTCTCCGTTGTAGGTGGCCCAGCCCAGGGCCAGCTCCGACATATCACCGGTGCCGATGACCATTCCTCCGTTTTCATTGGCCAGATCCATCAGGACCTGGGTCCGCTCCCTGGCCTGGGAATTTTCATAGGTCACGTCATGGTCGTCCATACTGTGGCCCAGATCCCGGAAGTGGACTGCCACAGCCTCTTTGATGCTGACCTCCTTAAGCTCTGCTCCCAGCTTTTTCGTAAGAAGGCAGGCATTCTTATAGGTCCGGTCTGTGGTCCCGAAGCAGGGCATGGTCACAGAAAGGATCTTTTCCCTGGGGATCTTAAGCATATCAAAGGCCCTGGCCGTCACCAGAAGGGCCAGCGTGGAATCCAGTCCGCCGGAGATCCCCACCACTGCCTGGGTACAGCCCGTGTGGGCCAGCCGTTTTTTCAGTCCCAGCGCCTGGATCGTTAAGATCTCCTCGCACCGTTCATTCCTTTCCGCAGCTCCGGAAGGGATAAAGGGAGACGGATCCACCGGACGCTTAAGCTCCTTAAGATCCTCCATTTCCAGTTCAAAATCCATATAATCGTACTGCTCCCTGGGATTTTCCACCTGGAAGGTGGTCATCCTCCGACGCTCACTGCAGATCCGCTTAAGGTCCAGGTCTGCAAGGATCATCCCGTTTTCAAACCGCCGGGACTCAGCCAGCACCGTACCGTTTTCTGCGATCAGATCATGGCCGCCGAATACCAGGTCCTGGGTGGATTCTCCCTCTCCTGCATTGGCGCAGATATATCCGCACACCAGTCTGGCCGACTGTCCGGCAATGAGGGATCTCCGGTAGACATGTTTTCCTGCAGTCTCGCTGCTGGCAGAGCAGTTGACGATCACAGTGGCTCCGGCCCTGGCATGGGAGATGCTGGGCGGGTCCATGACCCACACGTCCTCACAGATCTCTCCGGCCACCACCAGCTCCGGAAGATTCACGCACCGCAGCAGGATCCCGCTTCCAAAGGGAACGATCCTTCCGTCCCATTCCATGGGCTCCGGCACATCCGGCCCCGGCGTAAAGTGGCGCAGTTCATAAAATTCCGAATAATTGGGAATGTTTTTCTTCGTGATCAAGGCCAGCAGCTCTCCGTCATGGACCGCCGCAGCCACATTGTAAAGCTTTCCGTCCTTCATCCACGGAAGTCCCACAAAAAACAGAACATCGTGGCCTTCACTCCTGCGGATCAGCTTTTTCAGCATGTCCGCCGCCGTATCCACCAGGATATCCTGGTGGAACAGGTCTCCGCAGGTATAGCCCGTCAGGCAGAGCTCCGGGAACACCATGAGCTTTGCCCCGTTTTTCTCCCCCTCTTCGATCATATTCCAGACCTGGGCTTCATTGTAAACCGGGTCTGCCACCTTTATATCTGGCGTAGCAGCCGCAACGCGGATAAAACCGTCTTTCATTTCGTTACTCCTTTTCTAAGCCATATCGTTACTGTCCAGTACACGCAGCCGGGATATCCCCGCCTTTCTGCGTTGTCTCCATTATACACGTTTTTTCGTAAAAAGGGAAGTTGGGAATTGAGTCATGAAAAAGTTTATGATACACTCAAAAGAAAACCAGAAATGGAGATCAATCGTTATGAATGAAACCTTTATACGGACAGCCCAGCTTCTGGGAGACCAGGGCTTTTCGCGGCTGTCCTCCTCTGTCGTAGCCGTATTCGGCCTGGGCGGCGTCGGATCCCACTGTGCGGAGGCCCTGGCCCGGTCCGGCGTCGGGACCCTGTTCCTCATCGACTCCGATACGGTGGCTCCCTCCAATATCAACCGCCAGAGCATCGCTCTTTTAAGTACTGTGGGACAGAAAAAAACGGAAGTGATGAAGGAAAAGATCGCAGACATAAATCCAGAGTGCTCTGTTTTCACAAGCAGCGCTTTTGTGCTCCCGGAAAACCTCCGGGAGGTCTTTTCCTCCTGCCCTGTGAAGCCGGATTACATCATCGACGCCATCGACACCGTCAGCGCCAAGCTGGCCCTGGTCTCCTATGCCAGGGAGGAGGGGATCCCCATCCTGTCGTCCATGGGCACCGGAAACAAGCTCCATCCGGAGGCCTTCCGCATCGGGGATATTTACTCCACCAGCGTCTGCCCCCTGTGCCGGGTCATGCGCAGGGAATTAAAAAAGCGGGAGATCCCCGCCTTAAAGGTCCTGTATTCCGAGGAGACGCCCCGCAGACCCGAAACGCCGGGAGAGACGAAGGGCTCCGGCCGTCCCGCTCCTACCAGCATCGCCTTTGTGCCGCCGGTGGCCGGGCTCCTCATAGCCGGAGAGGTGATCCGGGAACTGTCCGGCACAGACTGACACGCTCCTGCTCCTCCCGGGACAGGCTCCCGGCCCCTCTCCTTCTTTTTACAAAGCGAAACGCTGCATTCTCCCCACAGAATGCAGCGTCTCTTCACGTTCAATATACCTCACATTATACAGTTCCCCAAAATTATTCCCCAATAATTTCAGACAGGTTGTAATATACCACAATTATGCATTTCCGTCAACCAGATCTATCGTAAAATCTGCACAATTTTCTTTTATCCATTCCTTATGTACATCTGTCCGTATATTTTCACTGGTCCTGGGAAGACTTCCATCATAACAATGGAAATACAGGCGGGAACCGTCCGCCTGGGAAGGACATTTATTATGAAGCTTTCATCCGATCTGAACCAGACCATGGCACGTTTTCACCAGCTTCTGGACGTGCAGACCAATTTCGATATTGTCTACCATACCCTGACGATCGGCGGGAAACAGGCGCTGATCTATTTTGTGGACGGCTTAACCAAGGACGAGGTGCTCCTGCGGATCATGCAGGGCTTCGCGTCCATACAGCCGGACGATATGCCGGATTCTCCCCACGGATTCTCGAAAAAATACGTTCCCTATGGAGAGACCGGCCTGGAGGACGAAGAAAGCCAGATCCTGGTCAGCCTTCTCTCCGGCCTTTCCTGCCTTCTCATCGACGGCTATGACAAATGCATCACCATCGACTGCCGCACCTACCCGGCCCGCGGCGTGGAGGAGCCGGAAAAAGACAAGGTGCTCCGGGGCTCCAGGGACGGCTTTGTGGAGACCCTGATCTTTAACACAGCTCTGATCCGCCGCCGGATCCGGGACGTGGACTTCACCGTGGAGATCACTCAGGCCGGAGAACGTTCCCATACGGATATTGCTATCTGCTATATGAAAGGGCGGGTGGATCAGAATCTTTTAAAAACCATCAAGGAGCGCATCCAGAGCCTTCATGTGGATGCACTGACCATGAACCAAGAGAGCCTGGCCGAGTGCCTTTACCCCCACAAATGGTACAACCCGTTCCCGAAATTCCGTTTTTCCGAGCGGCCCGACACGGCGGCGGCCTCTATCCTGGAGGGGAATATCATCATCCTGGTGGATAACTCCCCCTCCTGTATGATCCTCCCCTCGTCCGTATTCGACATCATCGAAGAAGCGGACGACTACTATTTTCCTCCGGTCACAGGAACGTATCTGCGGCTTTCCAGGATGACCGTCTCCCTTCTCACCCTGTTTTTAACGCCTCTGTGGCTCCTGCTCATGCAGAATCCCCAGTGGATCCCGGACTGGCTCCAGTTCATCCAGATCGCCGATGAGCAGTTTGTCCCGCTGATCTGGCAGCTCCTCATCCTGGAATTCGCCATCGACGGCCTCCGTCTGGCGGCAGTCAACACTCCCAGCATGCTGACCACACCCTTAAGCGTCATCGCCGGTATCGTCCTGGGTGAATACTCTGTGAAATCCGGCTGGTTCAACTCCGAGACCATGCTGTACATGGCCTTCGTCACCATCGCCAACTACTCCCAGGCCAGCTTCGAGATGGGCTACGCCCTAAAATTCATGCGGGTGATCCTTCTGATCCTCACGTCCCTCTTCAACCTGTGGGGCTTCATCGCCGGGACCGTGCTCTGCGTCTGCGCCGTGGCCTTCAATAAGACCATCGCCGGAAAGAGCTACATCTATCCGCTGGTCCCCTTTTCGTGGAGCGAATGTAAAAAAAGATTCTTCCGCGGCCGGCTGCCGCACAATTAGCAGGCACCTTCCGCCCCCGTATCCAGACGCGCTCCCGCTCCAGTCTGCACGCAACGGCGCATACGGCCGCAAAATATGCGGCCCAAACGCCGGCGTGCAGAAGGGTCTGGCTACGGGGGCGGAAGGTGCTGTATAGGAGGTGGCGGCCGCTAGGGGGAAGGGCGGCGTATCCAGACGCGCTCCCGCTCCGCTCTGCACGCAGCGGCGCATAGGGCCGCAAAATACGCGGCCCAAACGCCGGCGTGCAGAAGGGTCTGGCTACGGGGGCGGAAGGTGCTGTATAGGGGGGGCGGGCGCTAGGGGGAAGGGAAAAGGCAGGTTCTTTGGCGTCCGTGACATCTACCAGCCCAAAACTCCCGGAGGCTTTCCCATGTCGGAGGGGGATGGAACTTCTTGGGCTGTGGGGGGATGCGTTATGGGGGAGCATGGACTTGTCTGAGCGGAGCGAGTTGTCCATGTTCCCCCATGCCCTTCGCAGCCCCCCGGAGCCCTAGATGTTCCGCCCCGAAGACCCAGGGAAAGGCTCCGGGAGTTTTGGGCGTATCTCTGGTAATGTTCCCTCTTCTGTGGTACAATAGGTTCCAGGAAAAGGAGGTACTCAATTATGTTTCTTGAAAAAATCACCTGGAAGCAGGCGGAAGGCTATTTTAAGGAAAAGGACATTGCCATCATCCCCGTGGGAAGCACGGAGAACCATGGCTCCCAGCTCTGCCTGGGCACGGATTTCCTGATCCCCCGCCGCCTCTGCGAAATGATGGACGAGCGTTTAAATATCCTGATCGCTCCCACGGTCCCCTTTGGCGTCGGTGACCAGCACATTAATTTCCCCGGCACCATCACCATTGGCTACGACGGGCTTTACGACCTGATGACCCGGATCGTGGACCAGCTTTACGGTTTCGGTATCCGTAAGTTTGTTTTCTTGAACGGACATGGAGGGAATACCCCGGTACTCCAGCGGGTGGCCCTGGAGCTGGACGAGCGCCATGCCATGGGTGCGATCTTAAACTGGTGGCTTTTAGCCGGAGAACTGGATCCCCGGTGGAAGGGCGGCCACGGCGGCGGCGAAGAGACCGCAGCCATGCTGGCCATTGACCCGTCCTGTGTACATATGGAATATTTTATGCCCTTTGAACCGAAGGATCTGAGTCCGGATCTGACCTTTGCCGGATCCTTCAACGTGAACTGCAATGGCGTTTCCGTTCCGGTGCCCCGCCACGTGGACCGCTATTCGTCCTGCGGCTGGTACGGCCCCGACTCCCCGGAAACGGCCACAAAGGAATGGGGAGAAGAAATGTTAAAGGCCACAGCGGATTTCTGCGTGGACTTTATAAAGAAGTTTGAACGTGTTTCCCTGGGATGATCCTCTGATGCATGAGGGCCATGACCACCAGAAGCACTAAAAGATAATATGGATACAGGGAAGCTCCCAGATGGTCTGCCAGGAATCCAAAAAACGGCGGCATCAGGGAGCTTCCTATATATGCCCCTGCCATCTGTACGCCAATGACAGCCTGTGAAAGCTCCGCCCCGAACCGGGACGGCGTGGAATGGATCACACTGGGATAAATGGGCGCGCAGCCAAGCCCCATGAGAAGAAGGCCGGCCTGGCTGTGGCCGCCTCCCGGAAACAGAAGGATCAGAAAGCCCGCCGCCAGGATCCCAGTACCCAGGCGGATCATGCCGTCGTCGCTGATCCACTCCGTAAGGAAGCCGCTGACTGACCTTCCGGCCGTGATCCCCAGATAGAAAAGACCGGCCAGGGCGGCGGCGCGTTCAGCCGGGACCTTATGGACCAGGACCAGATAGCTGCTGGCCCAGAGTCCTGCCGTGGTCTCCAGGGCATTGTAGCAGAAAAACATGGCCACCGTTTCCCGGGCCATGGGGATCCTTAAGAGTTCCAGAAGGTCCGGCGCACGGTCTGCCCCGGCCTCCTCGGCCGTTTCCTCTCCACGGCTTTTTTTCTCTTCCCGGACGTTTTTCTGTCCGGCTGCCGTTTCGTTCCTGTCCTTCCCGTTTCCTGGCTTCATTTTCCATAAGGGCAGGCTTATGACCAGGACCGCCGCCAGCACCGTCTGGGCCAGGCCCACGGCCCGGTAGCCCATGCTCCAGCCATATCCTCCCGCAAGGACCGTCCCCATGACCGACGGGCCCAGGAAAGCGCCCACGCCCCACATACAGTGGAGCCAGCTCATATGGCGGCTTTTGAAGTGAAGGGCCACATAATGGTTGAGGGCTGCGTCCACGCTTCCTGCTCCCAGCCCGTAAGGAACTGCCCAGAGACAGAGCTGCCAGAAGGAACGGCTTGCGGAAAATCCCAGGAGAGCCGCTGCCGTGGCCGCCACACTGACAGCCGTCACCCTTCCCGGGCCGAACCGGCTGGTGATCCGGCTGCTCTGGAGGCTGGATATGATGGTCCCGAAGCAGATGATCATGGAGACCATTCCGGCACGGGAGACCGGGACCCCAAGCTCCCCGTACATAGACGGCCAGGCGGCGCCCAGAAGAGAATCGGGAAGGCCCAAGCTTATGAACGCCAGATAGATCACTGCCAGAAGTATATGTGTCATGGCCCTGCTCCTAAATCTTTAAGGAATATTCGCCCAGGTTCCAGACCTTTGATACCAGTCCATCGTAAAACTCCGGCTCATGGCAGATCAGGAGCACAGCTCCCTTATATTCCTTTAAAGCACGCTTTAATTCCTCTTTGGCGTCCACGTCCAGATGGTTGGTGGGCTCGTCCAGAAGAAGGATGTTGGTCTCCCGGTTGATGAGCTTGCAGAGACGCACCTTGGCCTGCTCTCCGCCGGAAAGCACACGCACCTGGCTTTCAATATTTTTTGTGGTAAGGCCGCATTTTGCCAGAGCCGACCGTACCTCATACTGGGTGTAGGAGGGGAACTCCTTCCAGATCTCCTCAATGCAGGTGGTGGTATTTCCCGGAGCCATCTCCTGCTCAAAATATCCAATGGACAGGTAATCCCCCAGCTCCACAGAGCCGGAAAGAGCCGGGATCAGTCCCAGGATACTCTTTAAGAAGGTGGTCTTTCCGATTCCGTTGGCTCCGATGACTGCGATCTTTTCGCCCCGTTCCATGGAAAAATCCAGGGGCTTTGACAAGGGCTCGTCGTAGCCGATGACCAGGTCCTTTGTCTCAAAAATGATCTTTCCTGCTGCCCTGGCATTTAAGAAATGGAATTCTGGCTTGGGCTTTTCCTTTACCAGCTCGATGACCTCCATCTTATCCAGCTTTTTCTGTCTGGACATGGCCATATTCCGGGTGGACACCCGCGCCTTGTTTCTGGCCACAAAGTCCTGGAGCTCGGCGATCTCCTGCTGCTGCCGCTTATAGGCGGCCTCCAGCTGGCTCTTCTTCATCTCATACACCTCTAAGAATTTATCATAATCGCCCACATACCGGTCCAGCTTCTGGTTTTCCATATGATAGATCAGATTTACCACGCTGTTTAAAAATGGAATGTCGTGGGAGATCAGGATAAAGGCATTTTCATACTCCTGGAGATACCGCTTCAGCCATTCGATATGCTGGGCGTCCAGGTAGTTGGTGGGCTCGTCCAGAAGAAGGATGTCCGGCTTCTCCAAAAGCAGCTTTCCCAGGAGCACCTTGGTCCTCTGGCCTCCGGACAGCTCGTCCACGTCCTTATCCAGTCCGATCTCATCCAGGCCAAAGGCCCGGCCGATCTCCTCCACCTTGGAGTCGATGATATAAAAGTCATGGGCCATCAGAAGGTCCTGGATGGTCCCCAGCTCCTCCATCATGGAATTCATCTCCTCCTCGGAAGCCTCTCCCATATGGTCGCAGATCTGGTTCATCTTTTCTTCCATCTCAAATAAGAAGGAAAAGGCGCTCTTTAACACCTCCCGGATGGTCATTCCCTTTTCCAGGACCGTATGCTGGTCCAGATATCCCACACGGACGTTTTTCGCCCACTCCACCTTTCCTTCATCCGGCATCAGCTTATCGGTGATGATGCTCATGAAGGTGGATTTCCCCTCTCCGTTGGCCCCAATGAGGCCGATGTGCTCGCCCTTTAAAAGCCGGAACGACACATCCGTAAAAATGGCCCGGTCTCCGAAGCCATGGCTTAAGTGCTCTACGTTTAATATACTCATCTGAAAACTCCTTGTTCAATATTCCTCTTATATAAAAGATCCGCGCAGACCGCGCACGCCCTCCATTTTACACGAAGGGCCGGAGGAAAGCAAGAGGCGGTTTCTGCGCTATAAAAAGAGAGCACGGCAGCTTCCGTGCCATGCTCTCTGTAATCGTTTTTATATCGAAGATCCAGCGCTTCCCGATCAGCCGTCGATGCTGTAATTGGGAGCTTCTTTTGTGATGTGGATATCATGGGGATGGCTCTCACGGAGGGCAGCAGCCGAAATCTTCACAAACTGGCTGTTCTCCTGGAGCTCCTTGATGTTGTGGGCGCCGCAGTAGCCCATACCGGCTCTTAAGCCACCTAACATCTGGAACACCGTATCCTCCACATAGCCCTTGTAGGCCACACGGCCTTCCACGCCCTCCGGCACCAGCTTTTTGGCGTCGGACTGGAAGTAGCGGTCCTTGCTGCCGTTTTCCATGGCGGCAATGGAGCCCATTCCGCGGTATACCTTATATTTTCTTCCCTGGTAAAGCTCGAAGGTTCCCGGGCTCTCGTCGCAGCCTGCGAACATACTTCCCATCATGCAAACGCTTCCGCCGGCAGCCAGAGCCTTTGTCACATCTCCGGAGTACTTGATGCCGCCGTCTGCGATGATCGGGATCCCGTATTCCCTTGCAACCTCATAGCAGTCCATAACGGCAGATACCTGGGGAACGCCGATACCGGCAACCACACGGGTGGTACAGATGGAACCAGGTCCGATCCCGACCTTGACAGCGTCCACACCGGCCTCGATCAGAGCCTTTGTGGCAGCGCCTGTGGCCACGTTTCCGGCGATCACCTGTACCTCCGGGAATTTCTCCTTGATCATCTTCACGCAGCGGATCACGTTGGCAGAATGACCATGGGCAGAGTCTAATACGATCACGTCCACCTTGGCGTTCACAAGGGCCTCCACGCGTTCCAGCACGTTGGCGGTGATTCCCACGGCAGCGCCGCAGAGCAGTCTTCCGTGTGCATCCTTAGCGGAATTGGGGTATTTGATCTGCTTCTCAATATCCTTAATGGTGATAAGTCCCTTTAAATTAAAGTCATCGTCCACGATGGGCAGCTTCTCCACCCTTGCTTTGGCAAGGATCTTCTTGGCCTCCATCATGGTGATTCCCTCTTTTGCTGTGACCAGGTTTTCAGAGGTCATGCATTCCTTGATCTTCTTGGAAAAATCCTCTTCAAATTTCAGGTCGCGGTTGGTGATGATGCCGACTAATCTTTTACCCTCTGTGATCGGAACGCCGGAGATCCGGAATTTTCCCATCAGCTCGTCTGCATCCTTTAATGTATGTTCCGGGGATAAATAAAATGGGTCTGTGATTACTCCGTTCTCTGAACGCTTAACCTTGTCAACCTCTTCGGCCTGCGCTTCGATTGACATGTTTTTGTGAATGATCCCGATACCGCCCTGTCTTGCCATTGCAATGGCCATGCGGTGTTCTGTGACCGTATCCATTCCTGCACTCATAAAAGGAATGTTCAGTTTGACTTTCTTAGTCAGGTACGTGGATACGTCAACCTGATTGGGAATTACTTCTGAATATGCCGGCACCAGCAGCACATCATCAAATGTAATGCCTTCTCCAATGATCTTACCCATTCTAAGGTTCCCTCTCTTTCTTAAGTTTCGCTGGAATTTATCTGTTCCTTTTAGCTATTTCATAGAGTATATCAGTTTTGTATCTTTTGTGCAACAGGGGATTTATACTATTTTTTTGATTCTTTTATTACCTCTTCTTATATATTTCTCCCAAATTCTCCAGAAAAGCCCTGTTTTCTTCCCTTTTTTTCACACAGATCCGATAATGATCCCCGGAAAGTCCCTGATAATCGCCGCATCTGCGGATCAGGATCCCGCGGGATAAAAGGGACTCATAAAGCTCTCCCCCGTCCCCTCTGTCTGTCCTCTTAAATAAAAGGAAATTGGCCTCCGAGGGAAATACATAAAAGCCCAGTCTTTGCAGGCCTTCCCTTAAATATTCCCGCTCCTGGCCTATGAGCCTCCGGGCTTCCCGGAGGTAGGGCTCCCGCTCTGCTCCAAAGGCCGCGCATCCGGCCTCCTGGGCCGGTATGGACACGTTCCAGGGCTGGCTCTGGCTCTGCATCTTAAGCCGCAGCTCTCCGTCTGCCAGGAATCCGTACCCCAGGCGGAGTCCTGCCATGGCAAAGGATTTTGTAAATGCTTTCAGCAAAAAAACTTTTTTTTCTCCTGCCCGCACCAGATCCAGTACCGAATCCCTCTCATCCTCCTCCGCCAGATCCAGGAAGCACTCGTCCACCACTGCAAGGATCCCCTGAACGGTGCAGAACTCCAGGATCCGGCGGATCTCCTCTCCCGGCGTCAGCCTTCCGGTCGGATTGGCCGGATTGCACAAAAAGATCATATCCGGCCTGGCGCTCTTTAAAAAATCCAGATACCGGTCTGCCGGAAGAGAAAAATCCTCCTCCTCCTTCAATGGAAAAAACAGGACCTCCGCCCCCACAGATGAAAGAGCCGCTTCATACTCTGTAAACGACGGAGCCGTCAAAACAGCCCGCCTGGGAGATACGGCCCGGACGATCCCGAAGATCAGCTCCGCAGCCCCGTTTCCAAACACAAGGGTTTCCTCCTGCACGCCGTAAAATCCGGCTGCCAGCCTCCGGAGCCTCCTGCACCGGCTGTCCGGATAGCGGGCGCTTTCCTCCACCCCGTCCATGGCCGCCTGTTTGATAAAATCCGGCATTCCCAGGGGATTGATGTTAATGGAAAAATCCATCCGTATTTTTTCGTTCCTGTACACATCCCCGCCATGGGTGTACGCCTTTTCCCACTGGCTTCCCTGTTCCATTTACCGCTCACCGCCCTTCAGTACCTGGGCCAGGCCGCCTGTGACCCGGTATACGTCCCTGGAACAGGCTGCCAGGGTCTGGGCCGCCTCTCCGGCCAGGTCCCTCCACAGCCGCTCCTCCCGGCCCACAGGCACGATCCCGCAGCCGATCTCATCCATGACCGCCACAGCTCCGGGATTCTCCTTTATAAACCGGTCCAGGAATTCCTGCAGCCGTTCTCTGGCTTCTCCGTCCTCAAGGCCCGCAAACCGGCGCACATAGTCCTGGACGTTCACCACCAGCTTCCGGCTGTACGCAGCCTCAAACGGATCCGCGGCTCCGTCCGCCGTTTCATACTCCAAAACGCCCTCCCGGGCCAGGAGCTGCTCTGCAAAGTCCCTTTTTCCCTGGAATGCGCCGCCTGTGATAAATTTCATATGTAGACTCTCTTTTCCCTCTTTATTCTGTCCGGCTGCCAGTTCTATCCCGGCCGCCCCTGTCTGCTCCTTCTTTCCCTTCAGCTGCACCGGGATCCCGCAGACCACCTCCCAGACCTCTCCTGCCATGGAAAAAAGCTCCCGGTTCAGTCTTCCCATGAGCCGCTGGTACGCTGCCGTTTCCTCTTCTGTAAGCTTTATATCCCCAAAGACCTCATTGGTCACCACCACCAGGTCCCGGCCCGCCTCTGCAAGCAGGCGGAGCCCTCTTAAGATCCGCTCTCCGGCCTGGGCCGCCCGGAGCTCTGCACAGCTTTCCATTCCCACATCCTCCCGGTACATCTCGTTGGCTGCCAGATTGGACATACATTCCACCAACACTGCCCCGTCCTCCGGTACAAAAAGCTCTCCCAGGTCCACCGGACGCTCCGCTGTCTCAAATCCCTTTTTTTCCCGCATCTGTCTGTGTTTTTTCACCCGTGCCCGGCATTCGTCGTCCCATACTATCATGGTGGCAGCGTAGATCTTCCTTTTCGCCTCCGACTGTTCCAGAAGGGACTCCGCAAAGGACGATTTCCCGCTGGCCCCGGCTCCGGTCACAACCTTTATCATATTGTCATCTCTCCGATCCCTTAAATAATTCCGGTATAAA
Organism: Alitiscatomonas aceti; assembly: GCF_025567195.1. Classification (NCBI taxonomy): domain Bacteria; kingdom Bacillati; phylum Bacillota; class Clostridia; order Lachnospirales; family Lachnospiraceae; genus Alitiscatomonas; species Alitiscatomonas aceti. The sequence goes on from NZ_JAOQJF010000030.1 coordinate 28,004, forward strand.
ACATGCCGCCGCCACGGTCACTCCATCCCGGGCGTATTTTTTCATCAGGAGCCGGGTATCCTCCGATGCCTCCCGGCATGCGGCCACAGCCGCCCGCTCACAGACGCTTCCCACGCCCGTGACCTGTCTCACGAACTCTGACTCCGTAAACGCCCCGGGTACGGCGGCCAGCTCCTCTCCTGTGTACGTAAAAAACGGGACCCCCAGCTTTTCAGCAAGACTGCACAGCCCCGGCTCCCCGCTTTTTAAGTCGATGCTGGCCAGGCCGCAGACGGCTGAGGGGTCCAGCCCCTCTCTTTCCATGGCCTCCTCCGCCACAGACCAGATCTGCTCCATGGAGGTCCCCCGTTTACACCCGGTCCCCAGGACCACACACCGGGGCACCAGTCTTAAAGGGCCCGGCTCCTCCGGGCCTTTCCGATCCTTCTTCCATACGGTGATCCGGATGTTTTGCGGGCAGATCCGGTCCTTATAAAGCCCCTCCGGGACCGGTCCGGGAAATGGGAAGTCTGAAAACAGTCCCACCGGCTCCCCGGCCAGGACCGCCGCTGAGATCTCCTTTGCCAGCTTCATCTGGTCCAGGACCAGGCCATGCTCCTTTGCAAACACATCCACTGCAAACCTCCGGTTCACATCCGTGGCCGTTGTGAGCACTGCCTGGGCCGGGATCCCGCTTTTTGCGAGTCCCGCCGCCAGACGCTCCGCCAGCTCATTGGCCCCGCCCAGATGGCCCGACAGCAGGGGGATCACAAACTGTCCCTTCTCATCGGCTGCCAGAACCGCCGGATCCGTTTTTTTATCCCGGATATACGGAGCAATGGCCCTGACAGCAATGCCGCAGGCTCCGATAAAAATAAGGCCGTCCGAGTCTCCAAACCGTTCTCCGGCCCAGGCAGAAAGCCCGCCCTCCTTCACCGGGGAAAAGCTGATCTCATGATCCAGGGAGGCTGCCTGCATGGCGTACCTCCCCGAGACCCAGGGACAGGGACCATGGCCCTCTGTCTCCAGGAGCTTTACCAGCCGCTTTTCCATCTGAAATCCATTTTCTGTAAAGCAGATCAGAGCGATCTTCACCTTGTTTCCTCCATCCTGTGTCGTTCTGCCTATATTATAGGATCTTTCTTTTCATCTTTCAACGTCTGGTTTTCTCCTTTTTGTCCGGCCATCTCCCGTTTTTTTCTCGTGATCAGGCCTCCGATCCGGCCGCTTTCCTTGGCAGTCAGGCATCTCCACCCTCCGGCCACCACCTTATCCGCCAGACCAAGCTCTGCCGCGATCTCGAACTTCAGCACGTCCTCCGGCTTCAGATTGTTGGGATCCACCGGCTCCTGTTTCTTTTTTCCCATGGCTTCTGGTTCACCTCTTTTCCTTTTTCTTAGAAAAGTATTCCCAGAAACGGGAAGCTTATACAGAAGCCTTCCGGACCCGTATGCCTCCTGGAAGGCCGGGCACATATCCTTTTCAGAACGCGGCGCAGGCCATAGAAAAAGCCCTGCCCCGGAAACGCTCTCTGCGGCCGCTGAAAAAAACAGGGACCGGACGGCATGGCTCTGCCCCGGTCCCCATATATGTTCCAGCCGTTTTTTAATCCGGACGGCCGGGAATAATGATCGCTGCGATGATATCGGCAATGAGCCCCGGCCCGGTGAAGGTCAGGATCGCCCATAAAAGCCGCACCAGCGTTGGATCCACATTTAGGAATTCACCGATGCCGCCGCAGACTCCGCAGATCATCTTATCTGTATCCGACTTATACAACCGCCTCACATCCATGTTCCTCTCTCCTTTTATCTGGCTCCTGTTTACGGGGCCGCTGTATGCTGTACAGAAATGGTTCCCGATCCAGCCTCCAGATCCATGACCGACAGACTTCCGGCCGCCTCTTTCTTCTGATTTCCTTCCACTGTAAAGCCCGGGAATTCCACCGTCCCGTTTTCACATTCAATGTCATATCCGATCCCGCCTGGATCCATGGTTTCCGGAATCGAAATGGTAATGGAACCGGTCCGGCACTCGGCATCGATCTCCATATACCGTTCAGACTCCATTGCCCAAAGGATGGATCCGCTGCCCATGCACTCCAGATCCGCGCTCCGCCCGTCCTCCTGGGTAAAGACTGCGTTTCCCTCTGTCACAGACAGCTCCGCCTCCAGAACGCGGACGCCGTTTCCCTCCAGAGTCCCCTCCAGGATCTCTGCCTCAAATTCATCCAGCACCCAGGAGCCGGGAATAAAGATCTGGTAATCCTCCCCGTCTCCGGCCCACAGTGCAAGGACCGAATCCATTCCGTATTCCTGGAAACTGACGGCCTCCAGGCTTCCATTCCCGCTTTTGATGGTCAGGGCGCTGATCTCATCCATCCGGAAGATCTCCACGCTCCCGCCCTGCTGCCGGATCTTAAGATCCGTGACCTCTGGATACCCGGCCTCAAAGCCTCCGTCTGTCCCCGGGGACTGCCAGGGCTCTCCTCCGGCAAAGGTCTCCGCGGACGGGCCGGCCTCCGGGTCCTGTCCCTCTGCCCGCGCCGTCTCCCAGCCTTCCGGAGCAGGATCCTGGTCCACGCGGACCAGATACTCCTCCGGATCCACTTCCCGCTCCACGATCCCGTCCAGCTCATCCAGATGATGAAGTCTTTTTCTTATGTGCCCGTTCAGATCCCCCATATCCGCCCCCAGCAGAAGAGACGCGGTGGTGATCCCGGCTCCGGCCAGGATCAGGGCTCCCCCGGCAATGATCCCATATTTAATGAATTTTTTCATACCCTTCTGATCTCCTTCCATTTACGTGAAATCCATGCTCCCGCCTTTTTCATGCTTCTCCATAAAAATGGGAGGAACATGGCCAGAATGGCGTATAAGAGCACCGCTCCCAGAAGTCCCACACCGATCCCGGCAATGGCGATCCCGAACATCAGTCCGCTGTCCAGAGGCGACGCCACCAGAAAAACGATCCCGGCCACCAGCAGGCATACGCCGGTGATAAACGCCGCAGCTGTCAGGCAGAGCACCACAGCAATGATCCCAAAGATCAGAGAAGCGATTCCCGTTATGGCCCCCAGCCCGGCACCCCCGATCCCAAGGATCACAGGAAAAGCGGCGATGATCAGAACGATCCATAAAACCAGCTTCAGTCCCTTACTGGTCCATGGCTTCTTTTCTTCGCGGACTGTTTCATAGGACGGGTCCTGGTATCCGCTGCCCCTCTGTGACGACCCCGTCTGCCAGCCGTCCTTCTCATACCCGCGTCCGCTGCCGGAGCCGGCTGTATTTTCCCTCTCCTCCGGCAGATCCAGCCGTTTTGCCACCTGGTAGCCGGGATCCCGGAACCGTTCATCCTCATAGCCCCGGTCTGTAAAGGAGCCGCCATCATTTAAATTGCATGCCAGGTCGGCCCGGATAATGGCCGCCACCCGTTCAGGGCTCCCGAAATCCTCGATGGCCGCCTCCTCATTGCCGCTCCCGGCCTCAGCCAGGTAATCCCTGTAATAATCCAGGGCATCCTCCCGGTCCTGGTCCGGGATGTCCTGGAGCAGATATTCCAGCTTATCAAAAAACTCTTCCTTCCTCATACATTTGCCTCCTCAAAGATCCGGGAAATATGTCCGGAATATACGGTCCATTCGCTCTTATACAGCTTTAACTGGGCCCGGCCCGTTTCTGTCAGCTTATAATATCTCCGGTTTCTTCCATCAAACGCCATATCATACGTTTCCAGGCAGTTTTCCTTCTGGAGTCTCCGCAGCACCGGATACAGTGTGGACTCCGATATATCGATGGCCTTTCTCACGTCCTGGGTGATCTTATAGCCGTAGGTCCCCTCCGCCTCTCTGGAGACCACTGCCAGCACGATCCCGTCCAGCAGAGCGGCTCCTGTGTTGAATACCATAGTCTTCCCTCCTAAAATATGCAGCTGCGTTCCAGAGCCGCGGCTTTGATCCATTCCGGCTCTCTTGTAATTCTACCATCCGCAATATTATACACTGTATATTATTGTAACAGTATTATATACCATATAATATTGTATGTCAACAAAATCTTTTTTCCGTGCCAAGCGCCTGCCCCCTGTTGTCCCCAGCGGAGCATTTCCTCCCTTATGGGCCGCACATTTCTATGACAGAAAAAAGACGCCCCCTCCCAGGAGCGCCTTCTCTTTCTTCTATTTCTTTAAGGACAGAGCACCATTGGCATCAGGCACGAACTCCGCAGCCTCCGTCAGCATCCGGCCGTCGTCCTTTAAAAAATACGTCTTTCCGTCCACAGTTACAAATCCAGTGGCCATCCGGCCGCTTTCCGGGTCCAGGTAGTACCAGTCTGTTCCCTCACACAGCCATCCGGTCTTCTTCTGGCCCTGTTCATAATAGTACCAGCTCCCGGCTTCTTCCTTCCAGCCATGGAAGCCCAGTCCATCCGCATTTTCCTTTCCTGCGTCCTGGCCCTCTCCCTGGAAGATCACGATCTTCTCTGCTGCGGAGCCGTCCGTTCCATCGGTCCATAGCAGGATCGGAGTCCCCTTCTTGAGGTCTGTTGCAAATACCATGTTTCTGGTCAGATAGGGGAGCAGGACCGTGGAATCCGAAACCGCGTATTTCATCCCGCCGGCAGTTTCCAGGATATATGCAGCCTCTGTTCCATCTGCCTTATCCGGCTCCTGGGTCAGGGATTCCACCACTGCATAAACAGGAAAGCCGGAGTCTGCCGGAGCATCCGCCAGAACCAGAAGCCCGTTGGTGATAGGCGGCAGGCTTAAGGTCATGGCCGGTCCCGTATAGACCCGGACCGCCTCGCCATCGTCTAAGTTTTCCACAGAGACCGGGAACCCGTTGACGGCATCCAGGATCTTCGTGTCCTCAGAAAGGTTCACTACCACCTCCGTCATCCCGCCTTCCACACGGCGGTTGAGATGCAGTCTCCCATCCTCTGCAGAGATCACACTTCCGTCCATGCACACCATCCCATCCAGCCGGCTTCCATTTTCCCCGGCTCCGCTGGTATCTGCCATTCCTGTGATCCCCATGGAAGCTGTAAACATTGCTGCGGCTGCAAGCATCGCCGCTCCATGTAATCGTTTCATATTCTCGTCCTCCATTCATTTCTGATACGGACATCTTACCATAGAGCATGAAAAAAATCCCACCGATTTTTCTTACGAATCCATTACGTGTTTTTATAGGGCCCCGGAAACTGTCCTTTTCTCCCATGACATGGCGTTATTCACCAGCCAGATCCCCTTCCAGTATAAGTGCGCCTCCATCCAGGGAAAGACCGTGATCCATCCGGAATTTACCACCTGCGGACTCTCCAGCTCATCACCACCTGCGAAGCCCATGCCCCCCGTCTTCCTATTCCCCCCTCCCGTATCATGAAAAATAATGGGCATAAATGTATGTTTTTTTCCACAGTGCCCAAAAATCATAGGAAAACCCTGGGACTTCTCTGGATTTTCCTATGGATTGGGCATATATCTCCTTTTTCTCTGTGTATGCCCAAAAAGCACTGGAATTTTGGGCATAGCAGGAAAAAACTCCCTTCTATGCCCAGGCAGCGAAACCAGAGGCCTGAAACAAGGGATCGGGCCGAGGCAAAGGAGAACCTACCAAAAGAGCTCCCACCAAAAGCCAAAAGGACGCGTGAAAAACTTATGTTCTTCACACGCCCTCTTCTATTCTGCACCGGATATTTGGCCGGTTTTTATTCCTTTGCTGCCTCTTCAGCCGGAGCCTCTGTCTCCAGAGCCTTCATGCTGAGGCTGATCTTTCTGTCTGCCTCGTTGAAGTCAACGATCTTAGCTGTGATCTCCTGACCGATGGAAAGTACGTCAGACGGTTTTGCAACGTGCTCTCTGGAGATCTGGGATACGTGAAGGAGTGCGTCCACGCCTGCCTCCAGCTCAACGAATGCGCCGAAGTCAGTCATACGTGCCACACGGCCTGTTACCACATTGCCTGCTGCATACTTCTCAGCGGCGTTTGCCCACGGATTTGTCTCCGGGAACTTCATGGACAGGGCGATCTTCTCACCGTTGATATCCTTGATCAGAGCTGTTACCTTCTCGCCTACCTTGAATACCTTCTTGGGGCTCTCAACTCTTCCCCAGGACATCTCGGAGATATGGAGTAAGCCGTCAGCGCCGCCTAAGTCGATGAATGCGCCGAAGTCTGTCACATTCTTAACGGTTCCTTCTACCTTCTGGCCAACAGCGATGCGCTCGAACAGAGCCTTCTGCATCTCAGCCTTCTTGGCAACGATGAGCTGCTTGCGGTCGCCGATGACTCTTCTTCTCTTGGGATTGAACTCAGTGATCACGAACTCGATCTCCTGGTCTGCGTACTTGGAAAGATCCTTTTCGTATACGTCAGATACAAGGCTTGCAGGAATAAAGATCCTTGCCTCGTCCACGATCACGCTTAAGCCGCCGTCCAGAACCTGGGAAACCTTTGCAGTAAGGACCTCATGATTCTCAAAGGCCTCTTCCAGTCTCTTATTTCCTCTGTCGGCTGCCAGTCTCTTATAGGAAAGTGCAACCTGGCCCTCGCCGTCGTTTACTTTAACGACCTTGGCCTCCATCTCGTCGCCTACCTGTACAAGATTTCTTAAGTCCACGTTGGGCTCGTTGGTGTATTCACTGCGGGAAATGATGCCGTCGGATTTGTAACCGATGTTCAAAACGATCTCATCTTCTTTAACGTCGATGACTTTACCAGTGACAACCTCTCCTGTACGTATTGTTTTTAATGATTCTTCTAACATTTGTTCAAAACTTAACTCTGACATTAGTATGAACCTCCTCGATAATATTATTCGGGGTTGAAGCCCCTGCTGTAATACCTACGTTGCACGCAGAACTTATACATTCAGGATTTAAGTCGTCCAGGGTCTGGATGTAATACGTTTTGTTACATTCTCGCCGGCAGATCTCATACAGCTTCTGGGTATTGGAACTGTTTTTCCCTCCGATCACCAGCATCACGTCCACCTGAGAAGCGATCTCTTTCGCCTCTACCTGCCTTTCCTGTGTCGCATTGCAAATCGTATTTAAAACAAATATATCATAACGCGTTTTAGGAATTTTTTCAACTATATCTTGAAATTTCTTGTAATTAAATGTCGTCTGGGCCACCAGGCATAAGCGGCTGCCCTCCGGAAGCCCCAGTTTTTCAAAATCCTCCGCATTTTCAATGACCTTCGTGTCCTGATTCCCCCAGCCCTTGATCCCAATGACCTCGGGGTGGGATTCGTCTCCCACGATGATCACCTGGCGTCCCTCTGCACACTGGCCGGCCACCACCCGGTGGATCTTCTTTACATAGGGACAGGTGGCGTCCACGATCTCCACCCCGTTCTTTTCCAGGATGTCGTAGATATGTTTTCCTACGCCATGGGAACGGATGACCACCACACAGTCCCGGACGCGATCCAGCTCCTCTTCTGAGCCGATGACCTCCACGCCCTTTTTCTTAAGATCCTTGACCACTTCCTCGTTGTGGATGATGGGACCGTATGTATAGATGGGTTTATCGGTCTTCTGGATCTGTTCGTAGACCTTCTCCACAGCCCTTTTTACGCCAAAGCAGAACCCGGCGGTCTTTGCAACGGTCACATTCATGGCCTTCCCCCCGCCTGGCCATCGATTTTCTGGTCGATCAGCCTTCCGATGGCGTCCACCACCTGGTCCAGGGTCATATCGGAGGAATCCAGATAAACAGCGTCCTCCGCCTGCACCAGAGGCGAATGTTCCCGGTGCATATCCCGGTGATCCCGGTCCAGGATGTCCTGCTCGATCTCCTTAAGATCGCAGGTGATCCCCTTTTCTGTCAGCTCCCTGTACCGCCTTCTGGCCCGCACCAGGGAACTGGCCGTCAGATAGACCTTTACATCGGCCTCCGGCAGCACGCAGGTGCCGATATCCCGGCCGTCCATGACCACATCTGACTTCCGGGCCATTTCTTTCTGGAGCTCCACCAGCTTTTCCCGGACAAAAAGGTATCCTGAGGTGGCCGACGCCATGTTCCCCACTTCTTCTGTACGGATCAGGCCAGATACGTTCTCTCCGTTTAAAAACACCTGCTGGGCACCGTTTTCATAGGCGATGGAGATGGAAACCTCCATGCAGGCTTTATTCACCGCCGCTTCATCGTTCTTATCAACGCCCTTCCTCAGAAAGTAAAGAGCCATGGTCCGGTACATGGCTCCGGTATCCACATAGATAAAATTTCTCTTTGCCGCCACTGCCTTCGCCACAGTGCTCTTTCCAGCTCCGGCAGGACCGTCGATGGCTACGTTAAAAGACATGTCTTCCTCCTTATCCCGCTCTTAAGCAGTTTCCGCCGTTTTGCGGGAATTTATTCACTAATCATCCGGATCTGCCGGTCGCGGACGTGTGTTCCGGCGCTTCTTCCCGCCAGCATCCCCGTGGACCAGGCGATCTGCAGGTTAAAGCCTCCGGTAACGCCGTCCAGATCCAGCACCTCCCCGGCAAAATAAAGGCCCTGGGCCTTTTTAGACTCCATGGTGGCAGGATTGATCTCCTTTACGTCCACGCCTCCCTGGGTGATGATGGCCTCGTTGTACCCTCTAAGCCCTGTGAGTGTCACATGGAAAGATTTGGCAGCCTCCACCAGCCGCTCACGCTCCTTCGCCGTCACCTCATTAACCTTCTTCTCCGGATCGATACCGCTCCTGGCCACCATCACCGGGACCAGCTTTGCCGGAAACAGCCGGTTTAAGGAATTTTTAAACCGCTTGTTCTTCGCCTCGTCAAAATCCCGCAGGATCCGGGCATCCAGCTGCTCCGGCGTCAGCGCCGGTTTTAAGTCGATGACCAGGTCCAGGGGCCGCTTTTTAATGATCTTTGCAGCAAAGCTGCTGGCGCTTAGGATCACAGGGCCACTGACGCCAAAATGAGTAAACAGCATTTCCCCAAATTCCTTCCAGACGACCTTCTTCCCGTCATACACCGTCACCTCCACATTTTTCAGCGACAGTCCCTGGAGCTTTTTTACGTCCTCTTCCGCACAGGTGAAGGGCACCAGGGCCGGGGAAAGCTCCGTCACCGTATGGCCCGCTGCTTCTGCAAACCGGTAGCCGTCCCCGGTGGAACCGGTGGCCGGGTAGGACAGGCCTCCTGTGGCCACGATCACAGCCCCGGCTTCGATCATTTTCCGGCCTTTTTCCAGGACCACGCCCAGACACCGGCCATCCTGGCAGACCACCTCTTTCACAGCCTCATTATAGCGGACGGACACTCCCAGCCGCTTCATCCGCCGTTCCAGGGCCGCGATCACATCCGATGATTTATCTGATACCGGGAATACCCGGTTGCCTCTCTCGATCTTTAAGGGGCAGCCGCACTCGCCCATGAGTCCCATGACGTCAAAATTGGAAAAGCCGTAAATGGCGCTGTATAAAAATTTTCCATTGGACACCATATGGGAAAACAGGTCCTCTGTATCGCAGCTGTTGGTCACATTGCAGCGTCCCTTTCCCGTGATATATATCTTTTTTCCAAGCTTTTCATTTTTTTCGTATACCACCACCTGGCATCCTGCCTGGGCGGCTCCTATGGCGGCCGCCATACCAGCTGCGCCGCCGCCTGCTATCACTACTTTATTCATGTTTTTTCTTTGCTTTTTCCACTTCTTTTATTTTCTTCTCCAGCGCGTCCGCCACGGTCTCCATCACCTTGATGCGGGCGTAATACTTGGAGTTTCCTTCCACCACGATCCAGGGAGCGTCCTCTGTGGATGTCTTTTCCAGCATCTCGTTGACCGCATCCTCATACTGGTCCCACTTTTCCCGGTTTCTCCAGTCCTCGTCTGTGATCTTCCACTGTTTTTCGGGATTCTTCATCCGGTCGTTGAACCGCCGCTCCTGCTCATCCTTATCGATATGGAGCCAGAACTTCAGTACCACAGCCCCGGAATGCACCAGGTGGGCTTCCATATCGTTGATCTCCTGATACGCCCTGCGCCATTCCTCCTCCGTGCAGAAGCCCTCGATCCGCTCCACCATGACCCTGCCGTACCAGGTCCGGTCAAAAACAGCGATATGACCGTCCTTGGGGAAACGGGTCCAGAACCGCCATAGATAATGATGGGCTTTTTCTGTGCTGCTGGGGGAGGCGGTGGGACATACCTGGTATCCTCTGGGATCCAGATGACTGGTAAGACGCCTGATGGCTCCGCCCTTTCCAGCCGCATCCCATCCCTCAAAGCCTAAGACCACAGGGATCCTGTACCGGTACAGGTCTCCATGGAGCCGCTCCAGCCTTTTCTGTAACTGATCCAGCTTTTTTCTGTACTCCTCCCGGTCCAAGGTCTTTTCCAGATCCACACGGGAGAGGATCCCTTTTTTATATTTATCCGGCGGCAGCGGAGGCTCGAACCGGGGAATTTCCCGGCCGGCGGCTTTTTTCTCCAGGGCCGCCTCCATGGCCGACGATACTGCTTCCATGACCGCAAGAGCCGCCTTTTCCTTATG
>NZ_JAOQJF010000030.1:38794-41200 GCF_025567195.1 Alitiscatomonas aceti
AAGATCCGCCGGTTCCAGCTGGTGTCAAAAATGGCGATCCGGCCCTTTTCCGGGCAGCGGATGGCAAACCGCCATAAAAACGGGTGCATGGCCTCCTCTTCCCCGTCCCGGTCTCCCGTGTACACGTCAAAGCCCCTGGGATCCAGCGCCTGGATCAGACGGCTGATCTGGAGGCCCTTTCCCGCAGCATCGAAGCCGTCAAAGGTGATGATGACCGGGATCTTCTCATCCTTAAGCCGTCTCTGGAGAACGCCCAGGCGGGCCGCAGCCGCAGCCAGACGGGCCTTATCTCCTTCTTTCCGGCTCTTCTTTTTCTCTTCCTGCATAAAAGGACCTCCATTTCCATATTTATTTTCCTGCGTTTCCCGGATCCGGCCGGCACGTCCAGTCCGCCTATACGAATGCCTGGGCTACTTTTGGCATCATCTCGCTGATCTTAATATGCTGCGGACATTCCTTTTCACAGTGATGGCAGGCCCAGCAGGCGTCGGCCTTAACGGACAGGGCCTCATATGCCTCCTTAGCCGGGGTCATGCCGTGGCTGGCAGTCATATTATATGCAGCAAACAGCTCCGGAATATTCAGGCCAAAGGGACACGGCATGCAGTAAGCGCATTTGGTGCAGTTCACAAGGGCCATTTCGTCGAAGATCTTTTTGGCTTTTTCGTAAACGGCCTTTTCTTCCTCTGTCACCATGCCCACATGGCTGCGGCTGGCGTATTCCAGGTTGGCCTCCACCTGCTCCGGCTCGGTCATGCCGCTTAAGAGAAGGCTTACCTCCGGCTTATCCCATAAGAAGTCCAGAGCGTATTCCACATGGGATTTTCCTTCCGGGAAGGCCTCGGCCACATGGGGTGCCAGGTTGGCCAGCTTTCCGCCTAACAGCGGCTCCATGATCACAACGCCCAGTCCCTTGGAGGCTGCGTATTTTAAGCCTTCGGTCCCTGCCTGGTGGGTCAGGTTGATGTAGTTATACTGGATCTGGCAGAAATCCCAGCCGTCATAGGAATCGATGATCTCCTTGAACAGGTCCAGGGAATCATGGAAGGAAAAGCCTATGTAGCGGATCTTTCCAGCGGCCTTGGCCTCCTCCAGCTTCTTTGTCAGATTGAGCTTTTTCACCTTTTCCTCATAGCGTTCCCTGCTTAAGGCATGAAGCAGGTAAAAATCGATGTGGTCCGTATCCAGCTTCTTTAACTGTTCATCCAGATATTTGTCAAAGTCATCCTCTGTCTCCAGGAGCCATACAGGCATTTTATCTGCCAGGTACACCTTTTCACGGTAGCCGTCCTTTAAGGCCTTTCCAACTACCAGCTCGCTGGTACCCTGGTGATACGGATACGCGGTGTCCACATAGTTGACGCCGTTATCGATGGCATGACGCACCATGGCGATGGCTTTTTCCTCGTTGATGGTCTTGTCTTCGTTGACCGGGAAGCGCATGCATCCAAAGCCCAAAGCCGAAACCTCAACACCAGTATTACCAAATTTTCTGTACTGCATATACAATTCCTCCATTTATTTATTGGGAACCTCCCTTTGTCATCGCTTCATGTTCCCTGGCGATCTCTTCATACAGCTTTTCCCCATCCCAGAACTGGTTCACAGGGGTCAGCACTGCTTTATAGTCGATACGGCCCACCCCGGACCGGTACAGGGCGTGGATCACCGCATCCACCTGTGCAGACGCCAGGCCTGCCATGACCATCATCTCGCAGTCAAATTCTGTACCCGGGCGGTCATTTTCCGCCGGAGGCACCTCCTTCACTCCGGCCAGGTATCCCACCGGCTGGAAATATTCCTCCGGTCCCACGGTCCTCATCCGCAGCCCCAGGGGAGCAGCGCCCGCTTTACCTTTTTTAACCGTTCCTGGTCCTTAAATCCGTACAGCAACACTGTTTCTTTCATATGATCTCCTGTCTGTTTTTTCATGTCCATTTCTGAAGCTGTTATTCTTTTATTATATCAATTTTGCTGTTTTAATGCAAGACTGGCGTTTTGTTTCCGACAGTCCTTTGTATACAGGAATTAACTTAAAAAATGAATTTTTTAAATTCCACCGTCCACATGCCCCACGTCTCCTTATGCGGCGGTATTTATTCTGGCAGCTCTTACACCGAAGGTTTTTGGCATTCAGGATTTATCTGAGAGTCGGATCGTGTCTGCCTTGTATGGGGGGACTTAAAGAGGGCAGCCAATATTTTTGATAAGAAAATATGTCTCTGGTGTGTTTACCCTATCTGGTACATTTTTGCATTCTGATTCCGGGGCAGTCTGGACTATTGGGTACAAAGCGTACATTTTTTCTCCCATGGGGCTGTCGGTTAATACCGATTTTTTCCCCGGATAACAAAAGAATGAGACAGTCCGCAGAACTCCTGGCTTTTTCAGGGCTATGGTTTTCTG
>NZ_JAOQJF010000031.1:0-39944 GCF_025567195.1 Alitiscatomonas aceti
AGAAAACCATAGCCCTGAAAAAGCCAGGAGTTCTGCGGACTGTCTCATTCTTTTGTTATCCGGGGAAAAAATCGGTATTAACCGACAGCCCCGTCTTATATTTCTTCTTATTCTCTACGCCAAATGCAGCAGATTGATCAGAATGACCCAGGCCAGTCCGTAATAGGTGATCACGGCGACCAGATCGTTTACGGTTGTGATCAGTGGACCAGATGCCACAGCCGGGTCCACCCCGATCTTCTGGAAGAAGATCGGAATAACTGTGCCGGATAAGGAAGAGATCAGCATGGCCAGTATCATGGCTGCGCCGAGGCATCCGGAAACGGCAAAGGCAAAGGACAGCCCGTTCCCTTTTAAAACCAGATATCCGCCGATCACAAGGAAGGAGGATATGCCGAGAATAAAGCCGTTGGTCAGGCCGACGCGGGATTCCTTCAGGATCAGTGTCAGCTTCTGCTTTCCGGAGGTCTGTTTGTCCATGAGTACACGGATGGCAACAGCCAGGGACTGGGTGCCCACGTTGCCTGCCATATCCAGGATCAGCGACTGAAAGCTCATGATGACTGGGAGCTGGGCTACGATGGATTCAAAGAGCCCGACGGTTGCGGATACGCCGAGGCCCATGACAAGCAGGACGAAAAGCCATGGAAGCCGCTTTTTCACACTGCGGAAGATCGGTTCCTCCAGATCCTCCTCGGCGGAAAGACCTGCCAGCTTTGCGTAGTCTTCATTGAGCTCATCCCCTACGACCTCAACCAGATCACGGGCCGTGATGACGCCGATGAGCCGGTTTTCGTTGTCCAGTACGGGGATGGAGTCCTCAGAATAATCTCTTAACTGCGGGATACAGTCCTCAATGGGCGACCGCGCGTAAACGTATGGATAGGAGCAGGTCATGACCTCCTTCAGATCGGTCCCCTCCCGGGCAATGATCAGGTCCTTCAGGTCAATGGCGCCATAAAAGGTCTCCCTCTGGTCCACCACATAAATGGTGCTGATGTTGTCGTTTTCGGCAGCCTGGCGGACGAGCTCCGACATGGCCTCTTTGACCGATGCATGGTCCGGGACGGAGATGTAGTTGGTGGACATGACGCTGCCGATCTCGTCCTCGTCGAAGGAACTCAGCAATTTCACATCGGAGCGGACCTGTGGGTCCAGTAGATCCACCAGGGTCTCCCGCTCGCCCTTTTCCAACTGGCGCAGCACCTCCACCACGTCGGATGGCTCCATTTGGGAAAATACATCGACCTTTTTCCGGACGCTCAGCTCCTGTACATATTCTGTAAGATGATCGGAGTATTCCAGGATCCCTGCCAGGGTTTCTGAGTCCAGGATCTGGTATAATTTTGCCCGTTCCGTCTGGGTCAGAAGCTCCAGAGCGGATGCGACATCGTTTTCATGATAAGAAGACAGCTTTTCCTGCATTCTCCGGGGAGTCAGGCTGCTGCGGATCAGTTCTGCGATCTCAGCGCTGTATCCTGCAGGCGCTGTGCTTACGGTTGTGTTTCCTGCCATTTTATTGTCCTCCTTTACAAGTCAGTTGAAAACAAAGGCGGACACAGGAGCCCTGTCTGCAAGGAAAAAAGGGCATAAAAAATCCACTGCCGGTTACAGACAGGATCCCTGCATTCGCATCTGCTTATGTAGTGCTGTACTGGAACGGACAATGGTATCCACTTGTATATATGCAGATAAAGCCAGATCAGACCACAGACAGCCAGGTCGCGTCTGCATTCTGTAACTGCTGGATTACCATATCCGTACTTCGACTACCACTACTGTCCATGATCTCACCTCTCTTTAAATGGTTTTTCTGCCAGATCTCAATGGCCTGTTCATTATAGCGCATTTTTCTGGGAATCACAACCTTTTTCTGATACCGGGAGATGAAAGGAAGAGGAATGGAGGCCCATGAACTCGAAAATAAAAAATTTTGATGGATTTTTTCTCTGGAACAGGTATAATGTAGATAACGCTTAATCTAACATAATTAAAAGGAGAATCAGCATGAAGCAGGATATGATAGTAATTCTGGATCTTGGAAGCACAGAGAATACAGTGATTGCCCGTCAGATCAGGGACCTGGGCGTATACAGCGAGATCCATCCCCATGATATTACGGTGGAGGAGCTTCAGGCTCTGGATAATGTAAAGGGTATTATTTTAAACGGCGGTGAGAACCGCGTGGTGGACGGACAGGAGGTACAGGTCCGGGACGAATTATATGGACTGGGCTATCCGATGATCTCCATTGATTATCCCCAGTCAAAATGTGAGGTACAGTACCAGGAGCTTCCGGACGATGCGGCCATGAAGGCCTTCCTTTTTGAGACATGTAAGGCAGAGGCCAACTGGAACATGAAGAATTTCATTGAGGACCAGGTGGAACTGATCCGTAAGCAGGTGGGAGATAAAAAGGTTCTTCTGGCGCTTTCCGGCGGCGTGGATTCCTCTGTGGTTGCAGCCATGCTGATCAAGGCCATCGGGCAGCAGCTGGTGTGCGTCCATGTAAACCATGGCTTAATGCGTAAGAACGAGTCTGAGGGCGTGGTAAAGGTATTCCGCGACGAGCTGCACGCAAATCTGATCTATGTGGACGCGACAGAGCGGTTCCTTGGAAAGCTGGACGGCGTTGCAGATCCGGAGGAAAAGCGTAAGATCATCGGCGGAGAATTCATCCGTGTGTTTGAGGAAGAGGCAAGAAAGCTGGAGGGGATCGATTTCCTGGGCCAGGGCACCATTTACCCGGATATCATCGAGTCCGGCACAAAAACTGCCAAATGTGTGAAATCCCACCACAATGTGGGCGGTCTTCCGGAGGATCTGCAGTTTGAGCTGGTAGAGCCGTTAAAGCAGCTGTTTAAGGATGAGGTACGCGCCTGCGGTATCGAGCTGGGCCTTCCGGCAGAAATGGTATACCGTCAGCCGTTCCCGGGTCCGGGACTTGGCGTCCGCTGCCTTGGAGCGATCACCCGGGAACGGCTGGAGGCACTCCGTGAGGCTGACGCGATCCTCCGTGACGAATTTGCCAAGTCTGGTTTGGATAAGACTGTGTGGCAGTACTTTGTAGCGATCCCGGATTTCAAGGCGGTCGGTGTGAGGGATAACGCCAGAAGCATGGGCTATATGGCCGTGATCCGTGCGGTCAACACCATCGACGCCATGACGGCGACCATCGAGCGGATCGACTACGATCTGTTAGAGCGGATCGCAGACCGGATCACTGCTGAGGTGACCAGCATCAACCGGGTGGTATACGAGATCACGAAGAAGCCGGTGGCGACGATCGAGTTTGAATAAAAAGAAAAGAGCCGGGAAGCCCCATGAAACAGCAGGCTTCCCGGCTCCTTTCATATAAAAACTCCCTACACAGACTTATTCCATATAAAACTGCGGCTCATACCAGTGGGACAGGTGATACGGGTGGTCCGGCTCCAGGTACATCCCGGAATACAGGAACTGGAGGAGGTCAGAATCCCCGAACAGGTCGAAGATCCAGTCCCCGGAGGTTTCGTCTCCGATCTCATAGAATTTTCCGCTGAGCTCGATCAAGGCCGATGCCTCCTGCTCGCAGAAAGTGACCAGCAGCTCTTCGGCCACACTGTGTGCTCTCAGAGGAAGGCCGCTTTGGGCGCGGGTCCGCATGCTGTATAAGCTGCATTTCATGCGGTAAAGGAACTCATAGGTATAATGCATAAGAAACTGCCGGGGCAGGAATCCGTCTATAAAAGAGATCTCCAGCTGTCCGATATGGGACCCGGCCGGCATAGCTGCAAGCTCATCCATATCCTCCTGGAGATGGTCAAGGAGCAGATCGCTGCCTATGGCAAAGGAAAGGGCAGCCCGGGTCCCGAATTCATCCTCCAGAAACCTGGACCACGCTTCATGGTCCTTATATTCTTCAAGGGAGAACTCTGTGGGCGTTCCGGCTTTCCTGGCCTGGGATGCTGAGCCAGTTCAGTGCTTTACAGACACCTTTGCATTTATCGCTGCGGATGGATTCTCCTGCCTCATACCGGCACCAGGTCTTTGTCCCTACTCCTGCTCGGGAGGCGGCTTCCTCAATGGTCAGTCCCAGTTCGCTGCGTCTGAGCCGGATCTGTTTAGCCAGATCTGCATTTCCCTGGATCGTCTTCTGTGTCATGATCATTCCTCCTCATTTACTGACTGGTCATTATGTAGTCGTTATGTCACGATAAAAGAATCCTGTCAACCGCTTTTTTGCCTGATGAAGAGATCATAGGGGATTTCTATGTAAAACGCAACAAGGTCCTCTACTGTATCGAAAACGGAACGGGAGAGAAGAAGGAAGATAATAATTAAACGGACAATGAATATAGAAGAAAAGCCCCCAGTCATGAAAATGACCAGGGGGGCTTTTTATAACTTGGGATTCCTTTATGACTGGCTGGCTGCGGGAGCCTTATAATGCACGTGCAGCAGCTCCCTGGCCCGATCCTTTAATACGCCGTCTTCGTACAGCTTGGTTACCACCGGGTTTTCATCGGAGCGCTTCACCAGGGCGCTCTTGTCGGCGGTGTAGAGTCCGGAGGAGCGTTTTTTCTTGTCCTCCAGGAAGCTTTCCGGCTGTCCCGCGCCGCCGATGCAGCCGGTGGGACAGGCCATGATCTCCACAAAGTCAAAGTGCTCTTCTCCGCTTTCGATCAGCCCGATGAGCGTTTCTGCGTTGCCCAGTCCGCTGACCACGGCCGTGTGGACGGCCCTGCCGCCGATCTCAATGGTGAATTTCTTGATCCCCTCCAGGCCGCGGACGCCGGAGTAGCGGATCTCCTGGAGCGCCGGATTGGTGCGCTCTGCCAGACGGCGGAGGGCTGCTTCTGTGACGCCGCCGCTGGTGCCGAAGATCACGCCGCCGCCGGAGCGGATGGAGAACGGGGTGTCGGGGGCCGTGGGCTCCAGGTCTGCGAACTGGATCCCCAGCTCCCGGATCATGGAGGCCAGCTCCTTGGTGGTAAGAACAGCGTCGATGTCTGGCTTCCCGTTCCGGATGAATTCCTCCCGCTCGGCTTCCATCTTCTTTGCCGTACACGGCATGATGGCCACGTTGAAGGTCTCCAGGCCGCATTCCTCGTCGGAGGGCTTATAGTATTCCTTTAAGACTGCGCCGAACATCTCCATGGGAGATTTACTGGTGGAAAGGTACGGCAGCAGCTCAGGATGCTTGTTTTCCACATATCTGACCCAGGCTGGGCAGCAGGAGGTGAATAGCGGATACCTGCGCTCCTCATTCCGGCTTAAGATCTCCGCCAGCTCGTTGGTTTCCTCGATGATGGTCATGTCGGCGCTGACGCTGGTATCGAAGCAAAGATCAAAGCCGATCATATGGAGGGCGGTGTAGATCTTATAAATGCTGTTTTCACCGGGAGCCATGCCGAACTCCTCGCCGAGGGCCACCCGGACGGCCGGGGCCACCTGGGCGATGACCCGTTTGGTGGGATCGAACAGGGCGTTCCAGACCTTTCCCTTGGATTTTTTAATGGTGATGGCTCCTGTTGGACAGACCGCCGCGCACTGGCCGCAGTTGACGCATTCCGTTTCCGAAAGCTTCCGGTTAAAGGCCGGGGATACGATCATATTGGAGCCCCGGTTGACGAAGTCGATGGCTCCCACATGCTGGATCTCGTTGCACATGCGGACGCAGTCGCCGCAGAGGATGCATTTGTTCATATCCCGGACAATGGCGGGAGAGGAGTCGTCGATCTCGTAATTGGGCCGGTTGTTCTTAAAGCGGATATCGTAAAGGCCGAACCGGCGGGCCAGGGCCTGGAGCTGGCATTTCTGGTTCTTTTCACAGATGGTGCAGTCCCGGCAGTGGGAGGCCAGCAGAAGCTCCAGGATCATTTTCCTGTGGTGGTGCAGCTTGGGCGTATTGGTGCGGATCACCATTTTATCCTTGGGCGGTGTGGAGCAGGAGGCGATGATATTTCCCTTGTCGTCCTCCACCACGCACATGCGGCAGGCGCCGTAAATGGAAAGATCCGTATAGTAGCAGAAGGTGGGGATGTGGATCCCGACGTTCCGGATCACCTGAAGGATATTTTTTTCGTCTGTGAACTCTGCGCGGAGTCCGTCTACGATCATATATTTAGCCATGTGTCTCCCCTCCTTATACTTCTTTTACTGCGCCGAAGCTGCAGCCGTCCAGGCATGCGCGGCACTTGATGCACTTATGGGTGTCGATGACATGGGGCTGCTTTACAGAACCGGAAATAGCTCCCACCGGACACAGTCTGGCGCACTTGGTGCAGCCGCGGCAGAGCTCCGGATCGATCTGCAGGGTCACCAGGGCCTTGCACTGGCTGGCCGGACACTTTTTGTCCATCACATGGGCCAGGTATTCGTCGCGGAAGTATTTCAGGGTGCTGCTGACAGGAGACGGAGCCGACTTCCCAAGGCCGCAGAGGGCTGTCTCGGAGATGGTGGAGGAAAGCTCCTCCAGAAGCTTAATGTGCTCCAGGGTGCCGCGTCCCTCGGTGATATCCGTTAAGATCTCCAGCATCCGCTTGGTACCCTCCCGGCAGGGAACGCATTTGCCGCAGGATTCATTCTGGGTGAAGTTCATGAAGAACCGGGCCACCTCTACCATACAGCTCTTGTCGTTCATGACCACCAGGCCGCCGGAGCCGATCATGGCTCCCACCTTTTTTAAGGAGTCAAAGTCCAGGTGCATATCCAGATGGTCCTCGGTGGCGCTGAGGCAGAGACAGCCGCCGGAGGGGCCGCCGATCTGTACCGCCTTAAATTCCCCGTCCTTGACGCCGCCGCCGATGTCGAAGATGACCTTCCGGAGAGGCGTACCCATGGGAACCTCGATGAGTCCGGTATTGTTGACGTTTCCGGTAAGGGCGAAGGCCTTGGTTCCGTGGTTGTTTTCCGGGCCGATGGTCTTATACCAGGCGGCGCCCTTCTGGATGATGGGTGCCACGTTGCAGTAGGTCTCCACATTATTTAAGACCGTGGGACTGTCAAACAGGCCGTGCTCCACGGTACGGGGCGGTTTTACTCTGGGCATGCCGCGGTTTCCTTCGATGGATGCGGTGAGAGCGCTTCCCTCTCCGCATACGAAGGCTCCTGCGCCCTGGCTGATATGGATATCGAAATCAAAGCCGGAATCCAGGATGTTTTTACCCAGAAGGCCGCGCTGTCTGGCTTGGTCAATGGCCATGGACAGACGTTCCACAGCCAATGGGTATTCCGCCCGGACATAAATATATCCCTGATGAGCCTGGGTGGCGATGCCGGCGATGATCATGCCCTCCAGGACCCGGTGGGGATCGCCCTCCATCATGGAGCGGTCCATGAACGCGCCCGGATCGCCCTCATCTCCATTGCAGACCACGTATTTTTCGGGACCGGGCTGACGCAGAACCTGCTCCCACTTTCTGCCGGTGGGGAAGCCGCCGCCTCCGCGTCCCCGGAGACCGGCCTCAGAGATCTCCTTTACGATCCCTTCCGGCGTCATATCGAACAGGGCCTTTGCCACGGCGCTGTAACCGCCCATGGCGATGTATTCCCGGATGGATTCGGCGTTGATGTGGCCGCAGTGCTCTAAAGCTACCCGGGTCTGCTGCTTATAAAAGGGGATATCGTCCTGCCTCTGGTATGGGGTGCCGTCCTTATCCCGGTACACCAGACGGTCCACCACCTGGTCGCCCAGGATGCTCTGCTCGATGATATCCTCACAGTCCTCCACCTTTACCTTAATATACAGCCATCCCATGGGCTCGATCCTCAGCAGGGGGCCCATTTCGCAGAAGCCGTGGCAGCCGCTTTTTTTCAGGCCGATGCTGTGGTCGTGGGGCTCCTCCTCCAGCTGCACGGTACAGGCAATGTCCCTTTCTTCCATTAATTCCTTCAGACGGTCGTAGATCTTTAAAGAGCCTCCGGCCACACAGCCGGTGCCGCCGCAGATCAGGATCTGCTTATCCTGGGTGGCCAGGCACTGGATGAAGTGTTCCCGCTTCTGTTCAAGCTCGGCTCTTGTATTGATTCTTTTTATCTCACTCATGCGTCCAGGCCCTCCTTCCTGCGGATCTCACGAATCATTTCTCTGGCTTTTTCCGGCGTCATGGCCGGATATACATGATCATTGACGGTACAGACGGGAGCCAGGCCGCATGCTCCCAGACAGGATACAGTCTCCACGGTGAACAGCATGTCGTCGGTGGTGGGTTTCTTTTCGGTGACGTTGAGCTGCTTGCGGATCTCCTCCAGGATGGGAACAGATTTCCGCACATGGCAGGCAGTCCCGTCGCAGACCTTTATTACATATTTTCCCTTTGGCTCAAGGGAGAAGTTTTCGTAGAAGGTGGCAACACCATAGATCTTGGCGTCGCTGATGCCCAGCTTTCTGGCAGTGTAGCAGAGGGCGGATTCCGGAAGGTAGTGGTATTCCTTCTGGATATCCTGCATGATGGCGATGACCTGGGATGGATCGCACTGGTGCTTTTCAAGGATCGCATCCAGCGTTTCAAGGTGAATCTGGCTCAAGATCGTTTCTCCTTTCTTCTGTCAGCCCCGGATGGGAATGAATGTTATTTATAAATTCTACCATAAACCCGATAATATATTCAATAAAACTATACATAATAAACAAAAGTATTTGGGCCGATAAAGTAATAAAATTAAGTCTTTGAAAATGTTGGGAAATTTCCTTGACATGTTGACACGGGCATGATAATATGAAATGTGCACTATTGTGGTATCTTGCGCGTAAGGGTACCATTATGCCCAAAAATAGAGTTGATATAGAAAGAAAACAGGGGTGAAACGTCAATGGAGAAAAGCAGAATACGTCCGGTGCCGGCCGGTAAAAGCGTAAGGATGAGCTACTCGAGACAGAAGGAAGTTCTTGAGATGCCGAACCTGATCGAAATCCAGAAAGATTCCTATCAGTGGTTCCTGGATGAGGGCCTGAAAGAGGTCTTCGAGGATATCTCTCCCATCGCGGACTTTGCTGGTCATCTGAGTCTGGAGTTTGTGGACTTCACACTTTGCAAAGATGATATCAAGTACACGATCGAAGAGTGCAAAGAGCGGGATGCCACTTACGCAGCGCCTTTAAAAGTAAAGGTGAGACTCTGCAACAAAGATAAAGATGAAATCAATGAACACGAGATCTTCATGGGTGATCTTCCATTAATGACCGATACAGGTTCCTTCGTCATCAACGGAGCAGAGCGTGTTATCGTCAGCCAGCTGGTACGTTCCCCCGGAATCTATTATGGGATCGATCACGATAAGATCGGAAAGGAATTATATTCCTGTACCGTGATCCCCAACCGCGGCGCATGGCTGGAGTACGAAACAGACTCCAACGACGTGTTCTATGTCCGCGTAGACCGTACAAGAAAGGTCCCGGTGACAGTCCTGATCCGTGCCCTGGGTTACGGCACCAATGCAGAGATCACCGAGTTATTCGGAGAAGAGCCCAAGCTGTTAGCCAGCTTTGGAAAGGATACCTCCGATAACTATCAGGACGGCCTTCTTGAATTATATAAAAAGATCCGTCCCGGCGAGCCGCTTTCCGTGGACAGCGCTGAGAGCCTGCTGAACAGCATGTTCTTCGACCCCAGAAGATATGATCTGGCAAAGGTCGGCAGATATAAATTTAATAAGAAGCTTCACTTTAAGAACCGTATCACGGGTCAGATCCTGGCAGAGGATGTGGTGGATACCACAACCGGCGAAATCCTTGCCGAGGCTGGAAAGACCGTGACCATGGAGCAGGCAGAAGCCATCCAGAATGCGGCCGTTCCCTATGTATGGGTACAGACCGAGGAGAGGAACGTGAAGGTCCTTTCCAATATGATGGTGGATCTGGCTGCCTATGTGGGCTTTGATCCGGAAGAGGCCGGCGTTACGGAGTTAGTATTCTACCCGGTGCTGGCCGATATCCTGGAAAAAGCAGGCGATATGGGAGCGGATGAGTTAAAGGCAGAGATCCGCCGCCACATCCACGACCTGATCCCCAAGCACATCACAAAGGAAGACATCATTGCTTCCATTAACTATAATATGCATCTGGAGTTCGGCGTTGGTACGAAGGACGATATCGACCACCTTGGAAACCGTAGGATCCGTGCGGTGGGCGAGCTCTTACAGAACCAGTACCGCATCGGCCTTTCCAGAATGGAGCGTGTGGTAAGAGAACGTATGACCACACAGGATATGGAGGGGATCACTCCCCAGTCTCTGATCAACATCAAGCCGGTGACGGCTGCGGTGAAGGAGTTCTTCGGAAGCTCCCAGCTGTCCCAGTTCATGGACCAGAACAACCCGCTGTCTGAGCTGACCCACAAGAGACGTCTTTCTGCATTGGGCCCCGGCGGTCTGTCCAGAGAGCGTGCCGGATTCGAGGTCCGCGACGTACACTACACCCACTACGGACGTATGTGTCCCATCGAGACCCCTGAGGGTCCCAACATCGGTCTGATCAACTCCCTGGCCTGCTACGCCAGAGTGAACCAGTACGGCTTTGTGGAGGCTCCATACCGGGTACTGGACAAAACAGATCCGGCCAACCCTGTGGTAACCGACGATGTGGTATACCTGACTGCCGATGAAGAGGATAACTATGTGGTTGCCCAGGCCAACGAGCCCTTAGACGAGGAAGGCCACTTTGTCCACAACAATATTTCCGGACGTTTCCGTGAGGAGACATCCTCCTTCCAGAAGCGCTCCATCGACTTAATGGACGTATCCCCGAAGATGGTATTCTCCGTGGCTACATCCATGATCCCGTTCCTGGAGAACGACGACGCAAACCGTGCGTTAATGGGCTCCAACATGCAGCGTCAGGCTGTGCCGCTGCTTTCCACCGAGGCTCCCGTTGTGGGAACTGGTATCGAGGCCAAGGCGGCTGTTGACTCCGGCGTCTGCGTCGTTGCAAAGAATGCCGGCGTGGTCGAGCGTTCCGCCTCCAACGAGATCATCATCAAGAGAGATTCTGACGGTATGAAGGATGTGTACCGTCTGACCAAATTTGCAAGAAGCAACCAGTCCAACTGCTACAACCAGAAGCCCATCGTTTACAAGGGAGACCATGTGGAAAAGGGTGAGGTGATCGCAGACGGCCCGTCCACAAAGAACGGTGAGATCGCCCTTGGAAAGAACCCGCTGATCGGCTTCATGACCTGGGAGGGCTACAACTACGAGGACGCCGTACTGTTAAGTGAGAAGCTGGTCCAGAACGACGTATATACCTCCGTCCATATCGAGGAGTACGAGGCAGAGGCCAGAGACACCAAGTTAGGACCGGAAGAGATCACCAGAGACGTTCCCGGCGTTGGCGACGATGTCTTAAAGGATCTGGACGAGCGCGGCATCATCCGCATCGGCGCAGAGGTCCGTGCCGGCGATATCCTGGTAGGTAAGGTAACTCCCAAGGGAGAGACTGAGCTGACCGCAGAAGAAAAGCTCCTCCGCGCCATCTTCGGCGAGAAGGCAAGAGAGGTCCGCGACACCTCCCTTAAGGTGCCCCACGGCGCTTACGGCATCATCGTGGACGCCAAGGTATTCACAAGAGAGAACGGCGACGAGCTGGCTCCCGGCGTGAACCAGTCCGTAAGGATCTACATTGCCCAGAAGAGAAAGATCTCCGTGGGCGATAAGATGGCCGGCCGTCACGGAAACAAGGGTGTTGTTTCCCGTGTGCTCCCGGTTGAGGATATGCCGTTCTTACCCAATGGCCGTCCGCTGGATATCGTGCTGAACCCCCTGGGCGTGCCGTCCCGTATGAACATCGGACAGGTGCTGGAGATCCACTTAAGCCTGGCTGCCAAGGCCCTGGGCTTCAATGTATCCACGCCGGTCTTCGACGGAGCCAACGAGGATGATATCCAGGATACCCTGGAGCTGGCCAACGATTATGTAAATATGGAATGGGATGCATTCCATGAGAAATATGCAGATCTGATCAAGCCGGAGGTCATGGAGTATCTGGGAACCCACTTAGAGCACCGCGGCCTCTGGAAGGGCGTGCCCATCAGCCGTACTGGTAAGGTGCAGCTGCGCGACGGCCGTACCGGAGAACCCTTTGACAGCCCCACCACCATCGGACACATGCATTACTTAAAGCTCCACCATCTGGTAGACGATAAGATCCATGCACGTTCCACCGGTCCATATGCACTGGTTACCCAGCAGCCTCTCGGCGGTAAGGCCCAGTTCGGCGGACAGCGTTTCGGTGAGATGGAGGTATGGGCCCTGGAGGCATACGGTGCATCCTATACGCTCCAGGAGATCCTGACCGTGAAGTCCGATGACGTTGTGGGCCGTGTGAAGACCTACGAGGCCATCATCAAGGGCGAGAACATTCCGGAGCCGGGTATCCCCGAGTCCTTCAAGGTACTCTTAAAGGAACTCCAGTCCCTGGG
The DNA here is from genome assembly GCF_025567195.1 of Alitiscatomonas aceti. NCBI lineage: Bacteria > Bacillati > Bacillota > Clostridia > Lachnospirales > Lachnospiraceae > Alitiscatomonas > Alitiscatomonas aceti. The sequence continues at coordinate 12,399 of NZ_JAOQJF010000031.1, forward strand.
TCTGGACGTGAGAGTCCTGAAAGACAACGGCGAGGAAGTGGAGATGTCCGAGAACATCGATTACGCAGACACCGACCTGGATCTGCGCTCCATCATCGAAGGCGACAGACGTTACGACGAGAAAGAGGAATCCTTCGGCAGCTACGGCTTCCAGAAGCAGGAGTTCAAGGACGGAGAGCTGGTGGATTCTGAGGATGACGACTATATCGACGGGCCGGAGGAAGAGGACGGCTACATCGATGACGACTATTCTGAAAAAGATAATTAATAGAAGGGAGTACCGTTCATGCCTGAGACAAATGAAACTTATCAGCCGATGACATTTGACGCGATCCGTATCGGACTTGCTTCTCCGGAAAAGATCCTGGAATGGTCCCACGGCGAGGTAAAAAAGCCGGAGACCATCAACTACAGGACCTTAAAGCCGGAAAAAGACGGCCTGTACTGTGAAAGAATCTTCGGGCCCAGCAAGGACTGGGAGTGTCATTGTGGTAAATACAAGAAGATCAGATATAAGGGCGTTATCTGTGACCGATGCGGCGTTGAGGTTACCAAGTCCAGTGTGCGCCGTGAGCGTATCGGCCATATCGCTCTGGCCGCTCCGGTTTCCCACATCTGGTATTTCAAGGGTATCCCGAGCCGTATGGGACTGATCCTGGACATCTCTCCGAGAGTCCTGGAGAAGGTACTGTACTTCGCTTCTTATATCGTACTGGATCCGGGCGATACCGGTCTCCAGTTAAAGCAGGTGCTTTCTGAGAAGGAGTACCGCGACGCAGTTGAAAAATATGGCTACGGCACCTTCCGCGTAGGAATGGGTGCCGAGGCCATCCAGGAGCTTTTAAGGTCCATCGACCTGGAGAAGGATTCCGAGGAGTTAAGAAAAGCTCTTCAGGAGTCCTCCGGTCAGAAGCGTGCCCGTATCATCAAGCGCCTGGAGGTGGTGGACGCCTTCCGCCAGTCCGGAAATAAGCCGGAATGGATGATCATGAACGTGATCCCGGTGATCCCGCCGGATATCCGTCCCATGGTACAGCTGGACGGCGGCCGTTTCGCCACATCTGACTTAAACGATTTATACAGAAGGATCATCAACCGCAACAACCGTCTGGCAAGACTTCTGGAATTAGGCGCTCCGGACATCATCGTCCGCAATGAGAAGCGTATGCTCCAGGAGGCTGTGGACGCCCTGATCGACAACGGCAGACGGGGAAGACCTGTAACTGGCCCCGGAAACCGTGCCTTAAAGTCCCTTTCCGATATGTTAAAGGGTAAACAGGGCCGCTTCCGTCAGAACCTTCTTGGTAAGCGGGTGGACTATTCCGGCCGTTCCGTTATCGTTGTTGGACCGGAGCTCAAGATCTACCAGTGCGGTCTCCCCAAGGAGATGGCCATCGAGCTCTTCAAGCCCTTCGTTATGAAGGAGCTGGTTGCCAACGGAACTGCCCATAACATCAAAAACGCCAAAAAGATGGTGGAACGCCTCCAGACAGAGGTGTGGGACGTACTGGAGGATGTAATTAAAGAGCATCCCGTTATGTTAAACCGTGCTCCTACACTCCACAGGCTTGGCATCCAGGCCTTCGAGCCCATTCTGGTCGAAGGTAAGGCCATCAAGCTCCATCCCCTGGTATGTACAGCCTTCAACGCCGACTTCGATGGTGACCAGATGGCCGTACACCTTCCCCTTTCCATGGAAGCCCAGGCGGAGTGCAGATTCCTCCTGCTTTCTCCCAACAACCTGTTAAAGCCGTCCGACGGCGGTCCTGTGGCCGTTCCGTCCCAGGATATGGTTCTGGGTATCTATTACCTGACCCAGGAAAGACCGGGAGCTCCGGGAGAAGGAAAATACTTTAAGAGCAAAAATGAAGCGATCCTGGCCTATGAAAACGGCGTTGTGACCCTTCATGCAAGGATCAAGGTGCGTGTGTCCAGGACCATGGCTGACGGCACCGAGATGACCGGCATCGTGGAGACCACCGTGGGCCGTATCCTCTTTAACGAGATCATCCCCCAGGATCTGGGCTTTGTAGACAGGACCATTCCGGGCAACGAGTTAAAGCCGGAGATCGACTTCCTTGTAAAGAAGAAACAGTTAAAACAGATCCTTGAGAAGGTCATCAATACCCATGGAGCTATGCAGACTGCCATTACCCTGGATGACATCAAGGCCATTGGTTATAAATACTCCACAAAAGCGGCCATGACCGTATCCATTTCCGATATGACCGTTCCGGCCTCTAAGAAACAGCTTTTAGCTGACGCAGAGGCTACTGTGGACCGAATCGCCAAAAACTTCCGCCGCGGCCTTATCACCGAGGAGGAGCGTTATAAAGAGGTGATCGATACCTGGAAGGAGACGGACGATCAGCTGACCCACGATCTGCTGACTGGCCTGGATAAGTACAACAACATCTTTATGATGGCTGACTCCGGAGCCCGAGGTTCTGATAAGCAGATCAAGCAGCTGGCCGGAATGCGAGGCCTTATGGCCGATACTACCGGTCACACCATCGAGCTTCCCATTAAGTCCAACTTCCGTGAAGGTCTGGACGTACTGGAGTACTTCATCTCTGCCCATGGAGCCCGTAAGGGTCTGTCCGATACGGCTCTGCGTACCGCCGACTCTGGTTACCTGACCAGACGTCTGGTAGACGTATCCCAGGATCTGATCATCCGTGAGACGGACTGCTGTGAAGGAAAGGGAGAGATCCCCTACATGGAGATCGAGGCCTTTGCCGACGGCAAGGAGACCATCGAGAGCCTGGAGGAGCGTCTCACCGGCAGATACATCGCTGAGGATATCGTGGATCCGGATACAGGAGAGGTAGTTGTAAAGGCCAACCATATGTGTACGCCCAAGCGTGCGGCTGCCGTTATGAAGGTCCTGGATAAGTTAGGAAGAAAGACCGTTAAGATCCGTACTGTACTGACCTGTAAGTGTCACATCGGTGTCTGCGCGAAGTGTTACGGTGCCAACATGGCCACCGGCCAGCCGGTACAGGTGGGCGAGGCAGTCGGGATCATCGCGGCCCAGTCCATCGGTGAGCCGGGTACCCAGCTGACCATGCGTACCTTCCATACAGGCGGCGTTGCCGGCGGCGATATCACACAGGGTCTTCCCCGTGTCGAGGAGCTGTTTGAGGCAAGACGGCCCAAGGGACTTGCCATCATCGCTGAGTTCGGCGGTGTGGTCACCATTAAGGATACAAAGAAGAAGCGCGAGATCATCGTTACGGATACAGAGACCGGAAACTCCAAGACCTACCTGATCCCCTATGGATCCAGGATCAAGGTGCTGGACGGACAGGTACTGGAGGCCGGCGACGTACTCACCGAGGGTTCCATCAACCCCCACGATCTTCTGAAGGTAAAGGGCGTCCGTGCCGTACAGGATTATATGATCCGCGAGGTACAGCGTGTATACCGTTTACAGGGCGTAGAGATCAACGACAAGCACGTTGAGATGATCGTCCGCCAGATGTTAAAGAAGATCCGCGTGGAAGAGAGCGGAGACTCTGAGGTGCTTCCGGGAACCTCCATGGACGTTCTGGACTTCAACGAGATGAACGAGAAGCTCATCGCTGAAGGAAAGAAACCGGCAGAAGGTAAGCAGGTGATGCTGGGTATCACAAAGGCATCCCTGGCTACGGATTCCTTCTTATCTGCGGCTTCCTTCCAGGAGACCACCAAGGTCCTCACAGAGGCTGCCATCAACGGCAAGGTGGACCATCTGATCGGTCTGAAGGAGAACGTGATCATCGGTAAGCTGATCCCGGCAGGTACGGGAATGAAGCGCTACCGTGACATCCACCTGGGAACAGACGCAGAATTCGAGGCCCAGCAGGCTGAGGCCATGGCCCAGCTCCAGCCCGAGGAAGACGCTCCCATTGAGGAAGCGGAGGAGATCATATTAAATGAAGATGATACCCAGGAGGCTGAGGAGAACTTCGATGATATGGAGAGCTCCGAGCCCGAAGAGGCTGTGGACACCGAGGAATAAAATAAAGAAAATGAATTGCGGCGGGGGAGCAGAAGGCTCCCTCGCTGTTTCACATTTTGGAGAGTTAGGAAGAGAAAACCATATGATCACGTTATTGTCCAGAATTTTTATCAAGAACCATGACCAGGCAGAGGACCAGGGAGTCCGTCGGGCCTATGGGATGCTGTGCAGCATTGTGGGGATCGGCCTGAATGTGCTGCTTTTTATGGGGAAATACCTGGCAGGCGTTTTAAGCGGCTCCATTGCCATCACCGCCGACGCCTTCAACAACCTGTCGGACGCAGGTTCTTCGTTTATCACTCTGGTGGGCTTCCGGTTTTCCGGCATGAAGCCAGATGCGGACCATCCCTTTGGCCACGGGCGGTTTGAGTACATATCCGGCTTTGGCGTTTCCATGGTCATCATGCTCATGGGCTTCGAGCTTTTAAAAACGTCCATTGAGAAGATCCGTACGCCGGAGCCGGTGGAGGCCGGAGTCCTTCCGGTGCTGATCCTCTGCGTATCCATCTGTGTGAAGCTTTATATGAGCTATTATAACAGGAAGATCGGGACCAGGATCGATTCAGAGGCCATGAAGGCCACGGCCATGGACAGCTTAAGCGACTCGGTGGCGACCCTGGCCGTGCTGTTCTCTATGATCGTCGCCCACTTTACCGGCTACAACATCGACGGCTGGTGCGGCTGCATCGTGGCCTGCTTCGTACTCTATGCCGGTTACAGCGCCGCCCGGGATACGTTAAATCCGCTTCTGGGACAGCCGCCGTCTCCGGAGTTTGTGGAGGAGATTAAGAAGCTGGTCCTGGCCCATGAGGAGATCATCGGGATCCACGATCTGGTGGTCCATGACTATGGCCCCGGAAGACGGATGATCTCTCTTCACGGCGAGGTTCCGGGAAACAGCGACATTTTTGAGATCCACGACGTCATCGACCGGATCGAGAAGGAGCTGAACCAGAAGCTGGGCTGCGAGGCGGTGATCCATATGGATCCCATTGAAGTGGATAATGAGAAGGTGGCAGAGATCCGCAGCATTCTGGCTTTGAAGATCGCGGAGCGGCTGGAGGGCGTGACCATCCATGATCTGCGGATGGTACAGGGACCGACCCACACCAATCTGGTCTTTGACGCGGTGGTCCCCTATGGATTTAACAGGACTCACGCCCAGGTGAAGGAGGAGATCGAAAAGATCGTCCAGGAGACCTGGGAGAACTATTATGCGGTGATCCAGGTGGAACAGTCGTATATATAACAGAAGAATAGTGAAATGTGCACAAAATAATATGAAAAAAGCGCAGAAAAAACTTGAATATCGCCAGAAAAATTGATATAATATCGTCACATGGTGCAATGTCCGGAAGACATGGCACAATATACTATTTTTCAGGAGGACAAGGATATGAGAAATTGGAAAAAAGTTTTACTGGCAGTGGTTCCGGCGGCTATGATGTTTTCCTTTACTGCATTTGCAGGACAGTGGCATCAGGATATGAACGGCTGGTGGTATGAGAACGAAGATGGCTCCTACTGCAAGAACGGCTGGTTCTGGCTGGATGGAAATGAGGACGGCGAGGCAGAGTGCTATTGCTTCGATAACGATGGTTATGCTCTCGTTTCCCTTTATAACCTGACCAGTAAGGCTGCCGGTTATGATGTAAATATGGACGGCGCATGGGTTGAGAACGGAGAAGTCCAGACGCAGCCCGTAATGGAATAATTCCCATATAAAGAAGGAAGGAAATAAAATATGAAAAATTGGAAAAAGCTTCTGTTGACAGTAGTTCCAGCCACCCTGGCCGTTTCCTTTACCGCATTTGCAGGCCAGTGGAGCCAGGATATGAACGGCTGGCGGTACGAGAACGATGACGGTTCCTACTGCCGGAACGGCTGGTATTGGCTGGACGGAAACCAGGACGGCATTGCCGAGTGTTATATTTTCGATAACGACGGCTATGCGCAGGTTTCCCTTTATAACCTGACGGCCAAGGCCGGCGGTTATGAAGTCAACGACCAGGGAGCCTGGGTGGTAGACGGCGTGGTCCAGGAAAAGAAGGTGGAGGTCCCGGCGGCAGAGATCCAGCCGGCTGAGGAAGTGAAGCCCGACGCATCCAACGACCCGGCGGCTGTGGAGGCGTATCTGGCAGCCCAGGAAAAGACAAATACCTTAGACAGCATGGACGCCCAGGCAGATATTAAGATGTCCATGACCATGGAAGGCGTCACCATTGACACCAACATGGATATGAACATGAAGACCCGCGGAGCCCAGACCGGAAAGCTGGAGTTCGTGGCAGATGGAAGCATGACCATGCTGGGAAGCGATATCCCGTTCCAGATGTTCTATACAGACAATATGTACTATATGGACATGATGGGCATGAAGATGAAACAGGAAATGCCCCTGGACGAGGCCATGAGCCAGGTTGCCAGCAATCTGGAGACCGTAGATATGGATCTGGCTATGATGAAGGATATGGCCATGACCACTGAGGATGGAAATACAGTCCTTACATACGGCATCAATACGGACAATATGAACTCCCTTTTAAACGGCATCGTTGGAGATATGGATACCCTTTACAACGGATATACGGTTTCCTACAATATCCGCAGCGCATCTGGCAAGGCCATTGTGGATCAGAACGGCTATTATGTCAAAGAGGATATGAGCCTGGATATGGATATGGTCATGACCGACAGCGAGACTGGAGAGTCTGAAACCGTTTCTTATGTGATGGAAATGCATATGAACATCAATAATCCGGGACAGGAAGTGAAATTTGAGCTTCCGTCCACAGAAGGCTACGAGGACCTGGGCAGCGCTCTGGTATAAGCTTTAAAAAAGAAAATAAAAATTCCCGGCGGCGTTTTAAACGTTTCCGGGAATTTTTTTCTGGAATGGGGAAAAACGGCTGACAGCAGACGCTCTCTGTGGAAAAGCAGGCCTACATCACATTCTGGGGCGTGCCCTTTAACCACTTGTCCACATTGTCAAAAACGATAACGGCACGTTTTTCCAGAGCCTCCTTTGTGGCGAAGGCCACATGGGGAGTGGCGATGACATTTTTTGCTGTGAGGAGGGGATGGTCCTTGGCGATGGGCGGCTCAGTCTCAAATACATCGATCCCGGCTCCGGCCAGGCGGCCATTATTTAAGGCGTCTGCCAGGGCGGCGCTGTCCACCACAGGACCGCGGGAGGTGTTGATGAGGATGGCCGACGGTTTCATTTTTGCCAGCTCCTCTTTTCCAATGAGTCCTCTGGTATCGGAATTTAAAGGAGTGTGGAGGGAAACGATATCACAGGAAGAGAGGAGCGTATCCATATCCACATAGGTGATCCCGGGGATATCCTTTTTCGTGCGGCTGTACGCCAGGACCTGGCAGCCGAAGGCGTTTGCGATGGCGGCAGTGCGGAGGCCGATGGCTCCGGTACCGATGACACCGAATTTTTTTCCTTCCAGCTCAAAGCCCACCAGTCCGTCCTTGGTGCCTTCCTTCCGCACCACGTCGTTGCAGGGGATCATGTTCCGGTACAGGGCAATGATCATGCCGAATACCAGATCGGCCACAGCGGCGGTGGAGTAGCCCGCGCAGTTGCTGACCAGAACACCGTTGGCTTTACATGCGTCCATGGCGATATGGTCCACGCCGGTGAAGGCCACAGACAGCATCTTTAAGTTTTTGCAGCCGTTGATCACGTCGGCGTTCATGGGAAGATTGGATACGGCGATGATGTCCGCATCATGGCCCCGTTCAATGAGGGTCTCCGTATCGGTGACGCGGGTATTGTAATATACGATCTCCAGATCTGCGGGCAGCATGTCCTTTGCCATGGACAGCAGCTTTTCATCGTTGACGCCCAGGGGCTCGATGATCACGAGTTTCATATCAGGTTCCTCCTTGTGGTCCGGAGCTTTCTGGCTCCGGCGTCGTTTTCATGGTTTTATTGTAAGTCTTTTCGGAGAAACATTCAACTGTTTTCGCACGGGACATATACTGGCAGTAAAACCGTGTGAAAGCGGGGCGTGGCTGTGGTCTCCGTGAGTCTTTGCATGATCGTAAAAAATGAAGAGGAGGTGCTGGGGCGGTGCCTGGACAGTGTGGCCGGGTTCCCGGATGAGATCCTTGTGACGGATACCGGATCCACAGACGGAACGAAGGCGGCCGCCATGGAGCGCGGAGCCAGGGTCTTTGATTTTCCGTGGCGGGACGACTTTGCCGCCGCCAGGAATTTCTCATTTTCCCAGGGCCGGGGGACGTATCTGTTCTGGATGGATGCCGACGATGTGGTGCGGCCGGACCAGCGGAGGAAGCTGCTGGATCTGAAGGAACGGCTGGGACGGGAACTCTGTCTTCCGGATGTGGTGATGATGAGGTATGCGGCAGCGTTCCGCCGGGACGGTTCCCTGGCCGCAGCCTTTTTCCGGGAGCGGCTGATCCGCAGAGGGCCTGGGGCCGTATGGAAGGGCCGGGTCCATGAAACGGTGTGCCCATTTGGTATTATATGGAAGGAAGACATCTGGATCGAACACCGGAAAATGAGGATCCGGGACCCGGAGCGGAATCTGAGGATCCTGGAGTCCATGAGGAAAAATGGAGAGGAGTTTGGCCCCAGGGAACAGTATTATTATGAAATGGAACGGGCTTTCGCCCGGAGATGCCGGGAGACAGCCCTGGAAAACGGGCAGCTCCTGACCCGGCCGGGGAATGAAAGGTTTGTAAACGGCAGATACTTATGGTAAGATGTTAGGGTTAAAATACCCGGCCTGGAGCCGGAGACAGAAAGGAAACCACATGGCAGAAGAAAAGAATTGTATCAATGCAGACGAATACCTGGCAAATAATCCATTCATGCGCCATAACCATATGAAGATCGAAAGAATCTCCACCGAGTGCAGCGAGATCTCCATGAAGGTCCATCCGGACGGGCTCAACATCATGGGCATGATCCACGGAGGGCTGCTCTACTCCCTGGCGGATGTGGTAACGGGGCTGACTGCCCGGGCGGACGGGAGAAAATATGTGACCCAGAGCGCCCATGTGAACTTTATCGGCAACGTGTCCCAGGGGAGGGTGACAGCCCGGGGGATCCTGGTGCGCCGGGGCCGGGTCATCACCATCGTCCGGGGCGAGGTGATTGATGAGAACGGGAAGCTGCTGGCAGATGTGACTGCGGATATGTTCTGTGTAGGCCAGGAAAAGTCAGACTAGAAAGGGCGCCGGAGTCATACCGGCTCCTTTCCTGAAAAGACAGCGGAAGCAAGGTCGATGAAGCGGCGTTCAATGGGAGTCAGGCGGCTGTTTTTATGACGCACGGTCATGCACCATTGGGCGAGAGGGTCATCGGAATAGAGATAGAGCAGATCAGGATGATTTTCCGGTTTTGTTACATAAATAGCAGGGAGAAAAGCAATGGCAAGACCGCATTCGGCCATGGCGATATTTGTTTTGCGGTTTTGAACAGGAACCAGCGAAAGATTGTTAAGCCTGTATTTCGTAATGATCTGGCTGATATCCTCACATATTTTCTGACCGGGAACACCGGAGACCAGGGTCTGGTTTTCCAGATGATGAAGAGAAAATTTCTGGGGATTTTTGATGGAGTTTTCTTCTGGACACGCGACAAGGCTGGCCAGGGGATGGGACCGGGAAATTATGAACAATCTTGGGGCACGGGCAAGGACTTTGACAAAGCGGTTGGAAAGTGTATCTGCTCCGGAAGCGACCAGCACGGACAGATCCAGCTCGCCCTTTTCCATTCGGGACAGAAGATGGACATGGATATCCTCGGTCAGGGACAGCTCCACATCGGGGTATTCCCTGTGAAGTATGGGAAAAACCTTCTCAGGCAGAAAGGGACTGGTGATGGAGCCTGCCCCGATCCTCAGAGTCTGTTTCTGGGGGAGCAAAAGAGAGGAAAGATCATTTGAAAAGCGGGATTCCATTCCCTTTAAGCCGGTAATGTACTGGAAAAACAGTTCTCCTGCCGGCGTAGGGGACAGGATCCCGTTATTTCGTATAAAAAGCGGAGTACCCAGTTCTTTTTCTAGTCCGGTGAGAAAACGGCTTAAGGTCGGCTGGGAAATATAAAGAGATCGTGCGGCCCGGGAAATATTTTTTTCCCGGGCAATTGTTATGAAATACTGGCAGGTGCGTTCATCGGGGATCATCGGATTCCTCCTTATGGGGATTCAGTAAGGTATATTTATTTTGGGATATTGTATCATAGAATATAGAATGTCTGCAATGGATATAGTGTCTTATGTATACCGTATGGATAAAAAAGTATTTTACAAAAACTTTATAGAAAATTATAATATTTTCATAATTATAAATTTATATGGAAAAAGGAGGAAAATATGGCTGATGTAATGGAACTTATAAAACAGCACGAGGCGGATATGATCGGAATCCGAAGACATATCCATGCAAATCCGGAGCTGAGCAACGAAGAGAACCGGACGACAGCTCTGATCCGGGAAAAGCTGGAGGAATACGGGATCGAGATCATGGAGATTGGCCTGAAGACCGGCGTGGTCGGTTTCCTGAAGGGAGGAAGACCAGGGAAAACCGTTGCGATCCGGGAGGACATAGACGCCCTGCCCATGTCTGAAAAAACGGGTCTTCCGTATGCCTCCTCTGTGGACGGCGTCTGCCATTCCTGCGGACACGATATCCATACCACAGTCCTCCTGTTTTGTGCCAGGATCCTTTCGGAACTCCGGAATCAGCTGAGCGGAAATGTACTGTTCCTATTCCAGCCGGCGGAGGAGCGCGGCACTGGGGCCAGGCAGCTTCTGGACTGTAAATTTTATGAGCCGGTGAAGCCGGATGTGCTGGTGGGGCTTCATGTGTCCCCGGAATACCCGGCTGGCTCCATTGGACTCAAGGAGGGACCGGCCAACGCCTCCTGCGATACCTTCTATATTAAGGTAAGCGGCAAGGGAGGCCACGGAGCCCATCCAGAAAACTGCATCGATCCCATCGCCATCAGCGGCTACATAATGGCCCAGCTTCAGACCGTCGTGTCCCGTGAGAACCATCCGGTCTATCCGGCGGTTATGACCATAGGCAGCATTCACGGAGGAAAAGCGCCCAATGTGATCCCGGACTTTGTGGAAATGAGCGGGACCCTGCGGAGCCTGAACGCAGAGAGCAGGGAGAAAATGCAGGCGGCCATTGACCGGATCTGTATTTCCTGTGCGGAGGCTATGAGAGGAAGCGCAGAAATCCGGTGGGAAAAGGGAATGCCGCCGCTGGTAAATGACCAGAACGTGATCGCAGGGCTGCGGGCGGCTGCTGAGGAGACCATTGGAGCGGACCATGTGATCACGGTTCAGAATCCGTCTCTGGGATCGGAAGATTTCTCCTTCCTGTTCCCGTTTCTGGCGCCTGGAGCTCAGTTCCGGCTTGGTTCCGGAAATGATGCGGATCCCAATACGCGTCACGGACTGCATAATTCAAAAAATGTTTTTGACGACAGCTGTATCGCAGCGGGGACGGCTGTTCTCGTCCAGTACACAAGAAACTTTTTAAAATAACAAAGGAGGGTTACTATGGAAAAGAAGAAAAAATTCCAGATCCCGACCACATGTGCTCTGTTATTCATGCTTATGATCGTATGCGCGGTCCTGACCTGGATCATCCCTGCCGGCGCCTATGAAACAGAAAAGGTGGGGAATCTGAATAAGGTCATTGCCGGGACGTATCATGTGATCGACAGTACTCCAGTGGGTCCCTGGGGCGTTCTCATGGCAGTTATGGCAGGCTTTTACAAGTCAGCCAAGCTGATCTTCATGATCATGTTCTGCGGAGGCGCCGTTGCGGTACTTGAAAAAAGTGGATCCATCAACGCGGCCTTTGGACGGCTGGCTTCCAATAAGAAGCTCAACGCCCATGTCCTGGCTCTTCTGATCATGGCGTTTATGTCTGTGGGCGGCGCAGCAGGTGTGTTTGCCAATCCGGTTGTCGCTCTGGTCCCCATTGGGATCATTCTCGCAACCAGCCTTGGATACGACGCGTTTACTGGCTTCCTGTTTGTTTACATGGGCGCTTACTCCGGCTTTAATGTAGGATGGGCCAATGCAACTACCATCGGTGTGGCGCATCCCATTGCGGAGCTTCCCATCTTTTCTGGATTTGAGGTCCGCGTCCTGCTGAATATCATTAATTTTGCCATCTGCTATTTCTTCACGGTGCGTTATATGAAAACGATCCGAAAGGATCCCATGAAGAGCCTGAACTATGAGGAAGGCATGTCCGTGGCTGATTTTATGGGAGCAAAAGGTGAAACTACGGAAACGATCCACGCTTCCATGTCCTGGAAGCATATGGTCAGCCTTCTGGGGCTGGTGGCAGCCATCGCGGTGATCGTGATCGGCTCCATTAAATTTTCCTGGAGCTATGACCAGATGGCGGCAACCTTCTTTGTCCTGGCCGTAGGCTGTGGTCTGCTCAACGGAATGGGCGTCAACGGGACCACGAAGGAATTTATCAATGGCTGCGCCAAAATGACCAATGCGGCGTTTATTGTTGGATTTGCCAATGGCATCGGTGTGATCCTGTCCCAGGGACAGATTTTGAATACCATCGTCAACTGGCTTTCCATCCCGATCTCCAGCATGGGATCTGTAATGGGTGCGAACTTCATGTTCATTGCCAATCTGCTGATCAACTTCCTGATCCCCTCCGGATCTGGCCAGGCGGCAGCGGTAATGCCCTTAATGGTTCCCATCGCGGACCTGGTCGGCATCACAAGACAGGTTGCGGTCCAGGCCTTCCAGTTTGGAGACGGATTCTCCAACTGCCTGTATCCCACAGCAGGAACCCTCATGGGAGCCCTGGCCATCGCAAAGGTGGACTGGGCCAGATACGCTAAATGGCTGATGCCTCTTCTGGGATGCCAGATCGCGATGTCCTTTGCCGCTTTGACGATCCTTCAGGCCATTGGCTGGACCGGACTATAAAGGGCAGGAAACCTGAGACAACTGTCTCTGGCGTGTCATAGAAGAAAATTCTGTACTTTTCAAGGAAAATTTGAGGTTTTTCCTTGACAGCCGGAAAAAGACTATATATAATAATGGGGCGTGCATGGGGTACGCCCCATTTTTGTGCGCAGAATCAAGCTGAACCAAACAGCAACCACAGACAATATCACAGGAGGTGAAAAGGATGCCTACATTTAACCAGTTAGTAAGAAAAGGAAGGCAGACCACAGCAAAGAAGTCCACAGCTCCGGCTCTTCAGAAAGGATATAACTCCCTTCAGAAGAAAGCAACAGACATTTCCGCTCCGCAGAAGAGAGGCGTTTGTACAGCTGTTAAGACTGCAACCCCGAAGAAGCCGAACTCCGCTCTTAGAAAGATCGCCAGAGTTCGTCTTTCCAACGGTATCGAAGTAACAAGCTATATCCCGGGTGAGGGCCACAACCTTCAGGAGCACTCTGTTGTTCTGATCCGCGGCGGCCGTGTAAAGGACCTTCCGGGTACCAGATACCACATCATCAGAGGTACTCTTGATACTGCCGGCGTAGCCAACAGAAAGCAGGCCCGTTCCAAATACGGCGCAAAGAGACCGAAAGACAAAAAGTAATCGCAAAGCGATTACTGCTACCCGAACGTAGCAAAGCGGAGTTTGGGTTTCCCGCCCCGATGAGCGGAGGAGAGGCCCCGAAGGTTTCCCGCCCCAACGAGCGGCAGCCAGAAACTCCACAAAATTTGGACCCACTAACAGCAGTAAAGTGTATACGGAAACCGGATTTCCGTAATTTAGTGCCGGTGATATTGGACCTGTCGGTTGCAGGACACAGATATAGACCCGCGCGCGAACACATTTTATGGAAACATGTGAGTACCGATGAGCTAATCAATTATGTATGATTAAGGAGGGAAGTAACGTGCCACGTAAAGGACATACCCAGAAAAGAGACGTATTAGCAGATCCCCTGTACAACAACAAGGTTGTTACAAAGCTGATCAACAACATCATGTTAGACGGCAAGAGGGGCGTTGCTCAGAAGATCGTTTACGGCGCTTTTGAGGAAGTTGCAGCAAAGACCGGAAAAGACGCAGTAGAGGTTTTTGAGGAAGCCATGAACAACATCATGCCTGTTCTGGAAGTTAAGGCAAAACGTATCGGCGGCGCCACCTACCAGGTACCGATCGAGGTTAAGCCGGAGAGAAGACAGGCTCTGGGACTTCGCTGGATCACTCTCTATTCCAGAAAGAGATCTGAAAAGACCCAGATCGAAAGACTCGCAAACGAAATTATGGATGCAGCAAACAACACCGGTGCATCTGTAAAGAAGAAAGAGGAAATGCACAAGATGGCAGAGGCCAACAAGGCATTTGCTCATTACAGATTCTAAAAGGAGGACAAATCCTTGGCTGGAAGAGAATATCCGTTGGAGAGAACCAGAAATATCGGAATTATGGCTCATATCGATGCCGGTAAGACAACGACCACTGAGCGTATCCTGTATTACACTGGTATTAACTATAAAATTGGTGATACTCACGAAGGCACAGCTACCATGGACTGGATGGAGCAGGAGCAGGAGAGAGGCATCACGATCACATCAGCCGCTACCACCTGCCACTGGACTCTTCAGGAAAAGACGAAGCCCAAGGCAGGCGCTCTGGAGCACCGTATCAACATCATTGATACCCCAGGCCACGTAGACTTCACTGTTGAGGTTGAGCGTTCCCTGCGTGTTCTGGACGGCGCTGTCGGCGTTTTCTGTGCAAAGGGCGGTGTTGAGCCCCAGTCCGAGAACGTATGGCGTCAGGCTGATACCTACAACGTACCGAGAATGGCATTCATCAACAAGATGGATATCCTGGGTGCAAACTTCTACGGCTGCGTAGACCAGATCCGTACCCGTCTCGGAAAGAACGCCATCTGCTTACAGCTCCCGATCGGTAAGGAAGACGAGTTCAAGGGAATTATCGACCTGTTTGAGATGCAGGCTTACATCTACAACGATGATAAGGGCGATGACATCACCGTAACCGATGTTCCGGAAGATATGAAGGACGACGCAGAGCTTTACAGAACCGAGCTGGTTGAGAAGATCTGCGAGCTGGATGACGATCTGATGATGATGTATCTGGATGGCGAGGAGCCGTCCGTTGAAGAACTGAAAAAGGTTCTCCGTAAGGCTACCTGCGAATGCCAGGCGATCCCGGTATGCTGCGGTACTGCTTACAGAAACAAGGGCGTTCAGAAGCTTCTGGATGCTGTGATCGAGTTCATGCCGTCTCCCCTTGACATCCCGCCCATCAAAGGCGTTGACATGGATGGCAACGAGATCGTGCGTCACTCCTCCGACGACGAGCCGTTCTCTGCTCTTGCGTTCAAGATCATGACCGACCCGTTCGTTGGTAAACTGGCATTCTTCCGTGTGTATTCCGGTACAATGAACTCCGGTTCCTATGTACTGAATGCAACAAAGAATAAAAAAGAGCGTGTTGGCCGTATCCTTCAGATGCATGCCAACAAGAGACACGAGCTTGACAAGGTTTACTCCGGTGATATCGCCGCTGCCGTTGGATTCAAGACAACTTCCACCGGTGATACCATCTGTGATGAGCAGCATCCGGTAATCCTGGAGTCCATGGAGTTCCCGGAGCCGGTTATCGACATCGCCATCGAGCCCAAGACCAAGGCTGGTCAGGACAAGATGGGCGAGGCTTTAGTAAAGCTGGCAGAGGAGGATCCCACCTTCCGTGTTCATACCGACAAAGAGACTGGCCAGACCATCATCTCCGGTATGGGCGAGCTGCATCTTGAGATCATCGTTGACCGTCTTCTTCGTGAGTTCAAGGTAGAGGCCAATGTGGGCGCTCCCCAGGTTGCTTACAAAGAGACCTTCACAAAGGCTGTGGATGTGGACAGCAAGTACGCAAAACAGTCTGGTGGACGTGGTCAGTACGGTCACTGTAAAGTACACTTCACACCGATGGATCCCAACGGCGAAGAGACCTTCAAGTTTACTTCCTCCGTTGTGGGCGGTGCGATTCCGAAGGAATACATCCCGGCTGTCGGCGAGGGTATCGAAGAGGCTACAAAGGCTGGTATCCTTGGCGGATTCCCGGTATTGGGCGTATGCGCAGATGTATTCGACGGTTCCTACCATGAGGTCGACTCCTCCGAGATGGCATTCCACATTGCCGGATCCATGGCGTTCAAGGATGCTATGGCAAAGGCAGGCGCAGTGCTTCTTGAGCCGATCATGAAGGTAGAGGTAACGATGCCTGAGGAATACATGGGCGACGTTATCGGCGACATCAACTCCCGCCGCGGCCGTATCGAGGGCTTCGAGGACATTGGCGGAGGAAAGCTTGTAAAAGCATTCGTACCGCTGGCAGAGATGTTCGGTTACTCCACAGACCTTCGTTCCAGCACACAGGGACGTGGTAACTACTCCATGTTCTTTGAGAAATACGAGCAGGTACCGAAGAGCGTTCAGGAGAAGATCATCGCTGAAAGAAAAGGTGCGAAATAGGCTTGAAAAACATTTCTGAATAGAATATAATATTATTCAGCCTAGTTAAATAGAATAGCCCAATGGGCGCAAATTAAGGAGGACGTTTTAAAATGGCAAAAGCTAAGTTTGACAGAACTAAACCGCATTGTAACATTGGTACCATTGGACACGTTGACCATGGTAAAACAACTTTAACAGCAGCTATTACAAAGGTACTTGCAGAGAGAGTTGCCGGTAACACAGCTACTGATTTTGAAAATATCGATAAGGCTCCGGAAGAGAGAGAGCGTGGTATCACAATTTCCACTTCCCACGTAGAGTACGAGACAGAGAAGAGACACTATGCACACGTTGACTGCCCAGGCCATGCTGACTATGTAAAGAACATGATCACTGGTGCTGCCCAGATGGATGGCGCTATCCTTGTAGTTGCTGCTACTGATGGTGTTATGGCTCAGACAAGAGAGCACATCCTTCTTTCCCGTCAGGTAGGCGTTCCGTACATCGTTGTATTCATGAACAAGTGCGACATGGTTGACGACGCTGAGTTACTTGAGCTGGTTGAGATGGAGATCAGAGATCTTCTGAACGAGTATGAGTTCCCGGGCGACGACACACCGATCATCCAGGGTTCCGCTCTGAAGGCTCTTGAGGATCCGCACGGACCGTGGGGCGACAAGGTTATGGAGTTAATGGATGCTGTTGACAGCTACATTCCGGATCCCATTCGTGACACAGATAAGCCGTTCCTTATGCCGGTCGAGGACGTATTTACAATCACAGGCCGTGGTACTGTTGCAACAGGCCGTGTAGAGCGTGGTACTCTGAAGCTCAACGACGAGGTTGAGATCGTTGGTATTCACGAGGAGACTCGTAAGACCGTTGTAACTGGTATCGAGATGTTCCGTAAGCTCCTGGATCAGGCTCAGGCTGGTGACAACATCGGCGCTCTGCTTCGTGGTGTTCAGAGAACAGAGATCCAGAGAGGTCAGTGTCTTGTAAAACCGGGTTCTGTAAAGTGCCATAAGAAATTTACAGCTCAGGTTTACGTTCTGACAAAAGACGAGGGCGGCCGTCATACACCGTTCTTCAACAACTATCGTCCGCAGTTCTACTTTAGAACAACTGACGTTACAGGCGTTTGCGAACTCCCGGCTGGTACCGAGATGTGCATGCCTGGTGATAACGTAGAAATGACGATCGAGCTGATCCATCCGGTAGCTATGGAGCAGGGTCTCCGTTTCGCTATCCGTGAGGGCGGCAGAACCGTAGGTTCCGGCAGAGTTGCTACAATCATCGAGTAATTCTAGGTAAAAATCCATAGGTGCCGATGTGCGCCTGTGAAAATAAATAGTCCGAAGGTATCCCAGGCGGGATACCGGTGTCCAAGCGTAAGAGAACCCCGGAGCCGAAAGGCTGCCGGGGTTTTTCTGTTGAGTGGAGTTGGGAGCGGCTGCACGGGAGCAGAAAAACGTTTTTAGGGGGAAAAAATGAAAGGGAAAAAAATTACAGGAGCGGCCATCCTGCTTTTTGCTGGTCTGGCATTGGCGCTGTATTTTCTAAAAAAAGACCCTCTCCGAGAGGTCCATGCTCTCTGGGAGGAGACCATGAGCCGCACAGAGGGAGCCTATGTCCAGACGGTCACGGGAAGCGCCTGGGAGACAAAAGACGCTCCGGGCGGCGAAAATGGGGAGAGACCCGGGGGTACGGAATCATCCACGGCTGTCACAAAGGTATGGTACGGTACGGATGAACGGGGGTTCTGGTACCGGATGGAGTTGTTTCAGAAGGAAGAGGATGGGAGCCTGACGCTTCTTCATATAACGGAGGAGGACGCCGAGGGAAGGACCATGCAGCTGGCGGGATATCCTGATAAGTCCCCCATGGAGCCCTCTGTAAAGGAAGGAGAGACCCTGTCCCTTAAGACGCTTCTGGGAGGCCTGTGGACGGAACCGGCGGAAACGAAGGTCCAGAAGGTGGAAAAATACCAGGAGGACCATGGCCTCAGGTATGTGATCCGCCATAAGGTCTTACAGAGCGTATTTCCGGGAACCGAGGGAAAGGAGCTGACCGGGACCATAAACCGGACGGATACGGTAAGGACCGGGCCCGATGGGACGGTAAAGGAATTTGTGATCCAGGCAGACAGCGTATACGATGTGTACGAGGAAATGGGAGCCGTTGTGGAATACCGGATCGAATTTTTCAGCGGTGACGAAGCCGGAAATATGGAGCTGGGATCCGGGACAGGACCGTCAGAATAGGGGCCTGTAATCAGGACAGCCGTAATAAAAGCAGCGGACGCCTGGGAGGCAGGGCCGCTGCTTTTTTTAAAAGAAACAGGAGAAAACGGTCTTAGACCGCCTGCATGGGCTGCACCGCCTGGATCAGCCGGAATATCTGCTCGGCTGTGTCGGCCATATTTTTTCTGGCGTTTTCTGGATCCATGGCCTCCTCCAGGGTGACGACGGAGCGGAGGATCGGGAAAAAGGCGTCGATCCCGGCATCGTTGCAGGCTGCCGCTTCCCTGGTGACGCTGCCGGAAAAGGCAAGGACCGGCTTATGGAATTCTTTGGCGATCCGGGCCACGCCCACAGGGGCCTTTCCCATGACAGTCTGCCCGTCCAGACGGCCCTCTCCGGTGATCACCAGGTCGGCATCCTTCACATACTCCCGCAGCTTCGTTTCCTCCAGAACGATCTGGATCCCGGATTCCAGGACTGCGCTGGTGAAGGTTAAAAAGGCAAAGCCCAGTCCGCCGGCGGCTCCTGTGCCTGGAAACTCCGGGTCTGCCTTGGGATTCCATTTCCCGGCGATCTCTGCAAAATGGGCAAGCCCCCGGTCCATGACCTGGACCATGGCTTCATCGGCTCCCTTCTGGGGACCATAGACGGCGCTGGCTCCCCTGGGGCCGCAGAGGGGGTTATTGACGTCGCAGGCGATCCGGAAGGTACATTCCGAAAGCTCCGGCAGGACGTGCTCGGAGGAGATGGATGCGATCTGTGCCAGCCCCTGGGCTCCCGGAGGGATCTGGTTTCCGTCCCGGTCCAGGATCCCATATCCCAGGGCCTGGAGCATTCCTGCGCCTCCGTCGTTGGTGGCGCTTCCGCCGATGCCCACGATGAATCTGCGGCAGCCCTTCTGGATAGCGGACCGGATCACCTGGCCGACCCCAAAGGTGGTGGCTTTCATAGGATCCTTTTCTGCATCCGGAACCAGGGTGATCCCGGCGGCTCCAGACATTTCAATGATAGCCGTGCCGCTTTCCGGAAGGATCCCGTACTGGCACTCCACAGGAGCTCCCAGCGGTCCGGTGACGGTGACAGTCTCCAGTCTTCCGCCCATGCCGCAGGCCAGGGCCTCCACGGTCCCTTCCCCTCCATCGGCCAGGGGGCGGACGTTTACAGAGGCGTTTTTGTATACACGCCGGATCCCTTCTTCGATGGCATGTCCGGCCTCCAGGGAAGAGAGGCTGCCCTTCAGAGAATCGATGGCAATGGTGACGTTCATGAAAAACCTCCTTATGATCGCTGTTTTTCCATAACAAAGTTGGTGAGAAGGACGCCCCGGCGCTCCACCTGCTGTTCCTTTATGACCCGGTAGCCGCGTTTTTCAAAAAAAGGCCTGGCGGTGATGGAGGCGTGGGTGGTGATGGGGCCGGAAACAGACGGCTCCAGCCGGTCACAGAGAGCGGAGGCAATGCCCCTGCCCTGGAAATCCCTGTGGACGAACAGCCGGTCCAGGTATCCGGTGGGATCCATGTCCCCAAACCCGGTGATGACGCCGTTTTCCTCAGCCACCAGCGTAAAATGCGCCGTCAGGGAGCGGTCCCATGCTTCCAGGTCCACGGTTCCTGTGGCCCATGCGTTCAGTTGCTGCTCGGTGTAATCCTTTGCGTTGACTGTGTGGACCGCATCATAAAATAAGCGGGCCAGGGCTTCACAGTCTTCTGGCCGATAGGGCCGGATGCTCATGGCTTTATCTCCTTTTGCGCACGGCCCGCGTTTTTTCCGCAGGCCGTGAGAATGGATCCTAATACGTATCCAGCGGAGGCATTACGCTGTCCGGCAGCGGGCAGGTGTAATGGCCGCCGTTGCGTTTTGTGACCTCCTTTTTGGCCGCTTCGATGACGTCCGGACGGTCCATGGTGCGGACACAGGCCAGAGCCATGACCTTGGCGGCGGTCAAAAGGCCCTTATGGGCCAGAGGGCTGCAGGTCTGGGCAACCATCTGCCAGGAATGGCCCACATTGCCGATGCAGGCTGTGGCGATGTTGATATTCAGGGTGGGAGCCGCATAGCCCACATCGCCCACATCGGTGGAGCCGGCAGTCAGCTTGATCTTGTCGGGATTAAAGGGATGGATCTCTGAATCCAGGGGCCGTTCCAGGATCTCCTCCAGCCGGTCCTCACCGAAGACCTCGATGATCTGGCTTTTGATGTTTTCCATGGTCACCGGCGGGTAGGTATTTAAAAATTCCCGGGCCATGGCGTAGTCGTCCTCATCCCATTTAGGCGTGCCTACCTCCTTCATACATTCGTCGGCGACGGCGGCCAGGGCGTTGTTGGGGATATATTCGGTGAAGGCCATGGCCAGCTCGCAGTCCACAGTGGTATCGGTCATAATGGAGGCGCCCCGGGCCACGTTTTTCACACGCTCAAACAGATCCTTTACCTGGGAGACCCATGGAGAACGGACCTCATAGCGGATCACGGCATGGTCCTGGACCACGTTGGGGGCGGTCCCTCCTGCGTCAATGTAGGCGTAGTGGATCCTGGCCTCCGGGATCATATGCTCCCGCAGATAATTGCAGCCCACGTTCATGAGCTCCGCGGCGTCCAGGGCGCTGCGGCCCAGATGGGGAGAACCGCCGGCATGGGAGGAGACGCCTTTAAACTCAAAGTTTGCTCCCATGATGGCGTTGCTGTGATTGCATTCCACGGCGTTGATGGTGGCTGGATGCCAGGTGTATACAAAATCCACGTTGTCGAACATCCCGGCCCGGGCCATGAACTGCTTGGATCCGGCGCCTTCCTCGGCGGGGCAGCCGAAGTAGATGATGGTGCCGTCCTTTTTATTTTCCACCAGATATTCCTTTACAGCCAGTACGGCGGCCAGGGAACCGGTGCCCAGGGCGCTGTGTCCGCAGCCATGGCCGGGCGCTCCGGCTTCCACCGGCTCCTTCCGGGGAGAAGCGGCCTTCTGGCTCAGGGAGGAGAGGGCGTCATATTCCCCCAGGATGCCCATGACCGGCTTTCCGGAGCCGTAGGAGAAGGTTCCTGTGAAGCAGGTGGGGATCCCAGCGTCTCCAGTGGTGACTGAAAAGCCTTCGTCCTTCAGGATCTGACAGAGAAGGTCCGCAGAACGGGTCTCATGGTAGGCAAGCTCCGCGTATTCCCAGATCCTGTCGTTGGCGTCCAGGATCATCTGGGATTTCTGGTCGATGACATGTTCGAGAAACTCCAGGTCTTTCATCATATATTCCGTCCTTTCTGTACACATTATAGAATCTATTATAAAACCAGATCCATGTTAAGTAAATAATAAGATGAAACTTTCAATCGGCTTTCAATAGGCCTGCGGATGAGGCTGTTTACTAGCCTGCCAGTGAATGGCGGCAGGATTTCTGACAACTTGGAGCCGGGCTGCCGCGGCGATTTCTGCGGCAATCCTGCGGCAGCCATTTACCAGGGACTGCCAAAATGGTATAATGTCTGAGATAACAGACATTATACCATCGCGCATCTGGTTTCTGCGTACACCGCAGAAATCCAGGCGCACAATTCCCCCGGAGGGGTACCATGTCCGAAAGACATGGTATAATGTCTGTTATGACATTATACCATCGCGCATGTGGCTTCTGCGTTTACCGCAGAAATCCAGATGTATAATTCTCCCGGAGGGGTACCGTGTCCGATGGATGGACAGATGAGGAGCCGGCTCTGGAAAAAGGAGGAATGCCAATGGCAAAACGGATCTACGTGGCTGACGATGAAAAAAATATCTGCTTTCTGATCCAGAATTTTCTGGAAAAAGAGGGCTTTGAGGTAAGATGCTTTGAGGACGGGGAATCGATCCTGGCAGCCTGCGAGGAGCAGATGCCGGATCTCTGTATCCTGGACGTGATGATGCCGGGAATGGACGGGCTGACCGTATGTACCAGGATCCGGCAGAAGAGTCATGTGCCGATCATTATCGTTTCGGCCAAGGACTCTCCTCTGGACCGGATCACCGGGATCACTTTGGGAAGTGACGACTATCTGGTGAAGCCGTTTCTTCCGCTGGAGCTGGTCACCCGGGTCAAGGCCCTGTTCCGCCGGGTGGACGCTTTTTCCGGCCAGGAGGAGGAAAACAGCGAGAACCTGGAGCTGGGGGACATCGTCCTGTTCCCGGGCAGGAGGACTGCCAGTCTTAAGGGAGAGGAGTTTGCCCTGACTCCCCTGGAATTCGACTTCCTGCGCCATATGCTGGAGCATCCGGAGCACGCCGCCAGCCGTGATGACTTATTAAAGGCCTTGTGGAAGGTGGACAGCAAAGAGGTGGATACCAGAGCTGTGGACGATATGGTGAAGCGCCTGCGGAAAAAAATGAAGGAACAGAACAGTGCAGTGAAGATTGAAACTGTATGGGGATATGGGTTCAGACTGACGGCCGGAGGCGATGAATGAAGCTGAGTATCCGCATGAAGATCTTCCTCCCGGTGGTGATCCTTCTGATCGGCTTTCCTCTGGCTACCTGGGCGACACTCCGGTATTCCCTGGAGGTCCATATGAACTTCAACGCCCGCAGGGACCTGGAGGCGATGGTAAGGACTGTGGATGGGGTCCTGGAGGAGCCGGAGGACGGCGAAGAAGGGGATACGGTCTTAAGCCGTCTGAGGGATGCGGTCCAGACCGGAGCCGGGGAGGCCCGGATGCTTGTGGTCAGTGAGAAATACCGGGTGGTATATCCAAAAAACTTTGACGACCAGGCGGATATGTCCCAGATCTACTCGGCCTTTCTGAATGCGGCCACAGATGATGAAAGCTTCTGGGAGCAGGATAAGATCCTGGAGGAGACCATAGAGGAAAAGGAATATCTTCTATATTATAAGTATGTGACGCCTTCAGAACGGGAAAAGGACCAGAAGGTGCGCCACATCCTCCTGTACTGTCCGGTCCATGACACAACGGCCATGATGGATCAGATCACACGGGTGGTGCTTCTGACCATGAGCGTCATCGCCGCCGCTGCCATCGCCTTATTCTGGCTGGTGGCCGGCAGTATTTCCGTACCGGTCCAGCGGCTCTGTGAAGCCGCCAGGGGGATCGGTGAGAAAAAATTCAAGAGAGTGGAGACCGGGGCCACGGTGAAGGAGCTGTGCGAGCTGGAGGGCGAGATCAACCATATGCAGGAGAAGCTGGCCCAGGCAGACCAGGCGGAGCGCACATTTTTCCAGAACGCTTCCCATGAGCTCCGGACGCCGCTCATGTCCATCAGCGGCTATGCCCAGGGGATCCAGTGCGGGGTATTTGAGGATGTGGCCCAGGCGGCCTCCGTGATCCTGGATGAGAGCACCCGGCTCACAGAGGTAGTGGACGGGATCCTTACGCTGACCAGGATGGACCAGCTCAGATACCAGGTGGTTCCGGTGGAGCTGGCAGTCAACGGCTTCATCGAAGAGCGGCTGGAGTGTCTGGAGGGCTTTGCCTACTCAAAAAACATAAAGCTGGTATTTCGGCCGGGGGAGGAGCATAAGATCATTACTGACGCCATGCTCCTGGAGCGGGCGTTCTCCAATGTGATGTCCAACTGTATCCGGTATGCCGGGACCCAGGTGGCTGTGGCGGTGCGGGAAAAGGAGGGAGATATCCTTATTACGGTGACCGACGACGGGCCTGGGTTTCCAGAGGGCGGTACGGAGCATCTGTTTGACCGGTTCTACAAGGGCAAGGGCGGAAACCATGGACTGGGTCTGGCCATTGCAAGGTGCTCCCTGGAGTACATGGGCGGCAGCGTGCGTGCGGCAGACACACAGAAGGGCGCAGAATTTGAGATCACACTGCCGCAGGATTGCCGCAGCTTTGCCCCAGACGAGAGGACAGAAATGTGATACTATGGAACATATAAAGGAGGAAGCGGAATGAAAAGGATATTCTTTATTTTCAGCCTGTTGCTCTGCCTTCTTTCTGTTCCTGTCACCGGATTCGCAGCGGAGACGGATGAGGAACAGGTAAAATACGAGGATGCGACTGCCGATAATATGAAAGAGATGTTAAAGGGCAGTATCGCACTGGATAAGATCAGCGCAGAGAACAAGGAGTCCCTTTTAAACTGGCTGGAAGCAGAAAACAAACCCGAAGAGGCGAAAAAGCTGGTGGATAAGATCCAGAAGCTCCAGGAGGACCAGGAAAAGGACCAGGAGAGTATGGATCCGTATACAAAGGCGAAAAAGACCTGTGATAAGAAGCTGAATGCGGAGGGAGCCAATGCGGCTCTGGAGAATATCATCCGGATCCAGAAAGACCGGCTGGAGGATCAGGAAGAGGTAAAAAAGCTCTGGAAGGACGTGGAAAAGCTGCTGAAAAAGTAGCCCGAGACAGAACAGAGCGGATACTGAAAAGATAAAATGGCTGTGGAGTGGCGGCACTCTGCGGCCATTTTGTGTATTCCGCACAATTTTATCTCTTAAAACACTGGAAATATAAGACAAAGTATGATTAAATAGAAGTAGCGCAGTATCCGGCCGGCCGGAAGGAGGACCGCCTGCGGCGCATGCAGATAAGAAGAAAGAAGGTAACAGTATGGAAACAATGGACGATTTCAGGGAAGAGCTGGAAGCCTCCTTTAAGAAAATACGAGTGGGCGACGTGGTCACAGGTACAGTGATCGACGTGACCGAGGACCAGGTGATCGTGGACCTTAAGACCTACGCGGACGGAGTGATCCGGAAAGAGGATCTGAGCGAGGATCCGGATTTTAATATGCAGGAAGCGGTCCACCCCGGAGATGAGATCACCGCAACGGTGATGGCTACCAACGACGGCGAAGGAAATATGGTCCTTTCAAAGAAAGAGGCCAACGCAGTCCTGGCCTGGGATAAATTAAAGAAGCTGATGGAGGAGCGTACCGTTGTTAAGGTAAAGATCAGCGAGGTGGTCAATGCCGGAGCCGTTGCGTATCTGGAGGGGATCCGCGGCTTTATCCCCGCGTCCCGTCTGTCCGACGAGTATGTGGAGGACTTAAAGGAGTGGGATGGAAAGACCATTGAGGTGACGGTGATCACTGCTGATGAGGAGGAACGCCGCCTGGTGCTTTCGGGACGGGAACCGGCCCGGGAGAAAAAACAGGCGGAAACAAACAGGAAGATCGAAAAGTGTGAGGTGGGAGCCGTTATGAATGGTACAGTGGAGACCATAAAGCCCTATGGCGCCTTCGTGGCCCTGGAGAACGGCCTCACAGGTCTGCTCCATATCTCCCAGATCAGCACCCAGAGGATCAAGCATCCGGGAGCTGTCTTAAAGGAAGGCCAGGAGGTAAGGGTGAAGATCCTTTCCACCGCTGACAATAAGATCAGCCTCAGCATGAAGGTACTGGCAGAGGAAACGGCAGAGGCTGAATCCCACAGCACCTACGATTATAAAGAAGAAGGCCAGGCAAGCACAGGCCTTGCCGCTCTTTTAAAGAATATCAAGTTATAAGACCAGGAAACAGAATATAAGAAAATAGGAAGCAGTTTCCTGCCCTGTGCAGAGAGGGGGCAGCAGTATGACAAAAGATCCAAAATCCTTTGAACAGGTGGACCAGTGGAAAACGACCATGTTTTTATACAGCTCTGCGCTGAAATCGATCAACACCAAGATCGAGATCCTGAACAATGAGTTCATCCAGTTGTATAATTATAACCCCATCGAACATATCACATCCCGGCTGAAAACGCCGTCCAGTATTGTGAAAAAGCTTCAGAACGACGGCATTGACGTTACCATCGATAATATGGTGGAATACTTAAACGATATCGCAGGGATCCGGATCATCTGCTCATTCATGTCGGATATCTATCCCATTGCGGATATGATCGCCCGGCAGGCAGATATCACGGTGCTCCATGTGAAGGACTACATCAAGTATCCCAAATCCAACGGCTACAAGAGCTATCATATGGTGGTGACGATCCCGGTATATCTGACCGATGGAAAGATGGATACAAAGGTCGAGATCCAGATCCGCACCATTGCAATGGATTTCTGGGCTTCCCTGGAGCACAAGATCGCATATAAATTTGAAGGAAACCCGCCGGATTATCTGGAAACAGAGCTGAAGGCCTGCGCCGATATGGTGGATATGCTGGATGCAAAAATATTTTCCCTGAACCAGGCGATCATGGAGATCGGCCGGACCCGGAGAGAAGAGGCCGAAAAGAAGCTGGAGGAAGAGCGTCTCCAGGAGGAGGCCAGGCAGCAGGCCCAGCGGGCGCGGGAGATCGTGGAAGGACAGAAGGCGGGACAGGGCACGGAACCGGAAAACGGAGGAAAGGCATGAAGGCTGTACTTCAGAGAGTTACGGAAGCGTCCGTCCGCGTGGACGGGGAGGTGATCGGATCCATTGGAAAGGGATTTTTTATCCTCCTTGGCGTATCCGACGAGGACGACGAGGCCGTCGCAGATAAAATGGCAGATAAGATCTGTAAATTAAGGATCTTTGAGGATGAAAATGGAAAGACCAACCTGTCCTTAAAGGATGTGGGAGGGGAGGTGCTGGTGGTGAGCCAGTTCACCCTGTATGCAGACTGCCGGAAGGGAAACCGTCCCAGCTTCATCGGAGCGGGAGCGCCGGCAGAGGCAGACCGGCTTTATGAATATTTCATGGACCGGTGCCGGACCCATGTGGATAGGGTGGAGCATGGAAGATTCGGCGCAGATATGAAGGTATCCCTGGTGAACGACGGGCCCTTCACACTGATGCTGGACAGCAGGGAGCTGTTTAAATGAAAGAGCTAATCCCCCAGCTATGCTGGGGCGAATAGTGTAGTAGTGACGTTGTAGAATGTGTAATAAAGCCTCCTATGATACAATAGTAA